>CAYWZR010000063.1:0-10884 GCA_964462885.1 uncultured Nitrospirota bacterium | reverse complement strand
GAGGAGATTCGCCAGCACGTGGTGGCGGATTCGGTCATTAAAAACGGAGAGATCAAAGAAGTTGGTGATAAACGCTTTGTGCTGATGGCTGGAAAATTTGTCAATATCGAAGAGCTTCATATTGATCTGATCGATCGGGTTAATCCATTCCAAAAGGCATTTGAAGTGCTTTCAAAATCAGTGACGGCAAAGCTGTTAAAGGTGATTCAGGAAACCATTGATGCCGGTCGTATACAGATGACCGACGAGGAAGCAGTGATTCTCTATCGCGACAAGATTGGGCCATTTATCAAAACCCATGGGCAAGAACCCAACATCAATTCATCCGATCCTTTGGAAAAAAGACAGGCCGAGGCCTTGGTCTACCTCAGGAACAAAAAGCGACAACGGGCAAGCGGCAATATCGAATGATTGATTTCACAAAAGAATTGGAGACTATTCTTGAAACCGACCCGCTGAGTTTACTGGAGGTAAAGCCAAAGGCATCGTCAGTGATCAGTGCAGATGAGCGGCTGATAGCCTCGTTTGAGGAAATTAATGCTTTTATGCGGGAGCATAACCGTGAGCCTGCCTTAAGTCGAGACATCAGCCAGCGTAAACTTTATAGCCGATTAAAGGGCTTGCGAGAAAGTCCGGATAAGGCCGCTGCATTGGCAGATTTTGATACCTTTAATTTATTGGATAATGTGAAAAAAACTGAACCAAAAGAAATTAACGCCATTGATGATGTGCTAGAGGATGATGTTCTTGGATTACTGGACGGTGACGTACCGGAAGAAGCCGATCCAAATGATATTTTTACACTTAAAAACATTCCTAAAACCATTGATATGCCAGACCATATCGCCAAACGTAAGCCATGTGAAGAGTTTGAACAGTTCGAGCCGTTATTTAAGAGAATTCATGCTGATCTTGCATCAAGAAAAAAAGTGTCAACACGGTTCAATAGTGAAAAACAAATCGCTTCCGGTGAATTTTTCATTCTACAGGGTATGATTGTTTATGTGGCTAATGTTGGCAACTGGGAGAAGAAGAACTTCGGCAATGTAAACGCTCGGCTTTACTGTGTTTTTGAAAATGGAACCGAGTCCAACATGCTGTTACGCTCTCTTGCTGCCGCACTTTGGCAAGATAAAAATAGCAGTCAGATAGTTGATGCTGTTCAGATGGAATTGTTTAGTGAATCAGAACAGGTTACACCAGACGACGAAGCAACAGGCTATATCTATGTACTGCTGTCCCTGAGTGAAGATCCACAGATCAAGGAAATCGATGATTTATACAAAATCGGTTTTTCCAGTCAACCAATTAAACAACGCATCCAGAATGCGAAGCAAGAGCCCACCTATTTGATGGCGGATGTGATGCTGATAACCGAGTTTAAAACATACAACTTAAATCCACAAAAACTGGAAATACTGTTACATACATTTTTCGCGGAATCTTGTTTGAACCTTGATGTTTTTGATAGTGAAGGAAAACGCCATACACCACGAGAATGGTTCGTTGTGCCGTTGCATATCATTGAAACAGCGGTTCATATTCTGATCAATGAAGATATTGTTAATTATCGCTATGACAGTCAAAATCAAAAAATTGTAGGGAAATGAACGCGAAGGCGACGATAGAGGACGTCAGACCTGCCTGTTCGGCAGCAGATTACTGGATTTATTCATGGATTGCGTACTTGACAAGTAGTCGTCTATATGTAACTAAACTTGGGTGTAAAGCACAGTACATAATCAAGCGTTCTACTACCCTCCACTTATCGAAACAACCGTAATCCCCTCACCGCCTTCCGAGGGTTTACCCGAACATATTGTCAGCGGTATCGGATAAGTGGACAAAAATTCCCGGACCGCTTTGCATAAAATCCCAGAGCCAATTCCATGAATTATGCGTAGCTCGGAAAGCCCTGCAAGAGCGGCTTGGTCGATAAACTTGTCCAGCATTGCCAGGGCCGGCTCCACTCGCTGGCCAACCAGGTTTACTTGACTGGATACTTCTTCCGGTGTTTCGCCTTCAAAGTGTATCCGTGCCCCGGCAGCGGTCTCTGGCACGGCCTTTGTGGTGGAATCTTGAAAAACTCCCAGTGCGCTGATATCCACCTCAACCTCTATAGAGCCTGCTGAAACACGGCAGCGACCGGTTTTTATGTTTAACTTTATAAGAAGTGCGTCACAACCAAGAGATTTCACAAAATAGCGATTTCCTACGCGAATATCCGCTGGTGAAACCGGTCGGAAATCTTTCTGTGAAAGTTTTTCCTCTCTGACTTTAAGCCTGGAGGCACGGTCATCCATAGCCGATGCCGCTGCCTTGGCAATGCTTATCGCATCTTCGGCTGTGCCGGAGCCGGTGATACCGACTCCGGCACAGCCGCTTTTCTTCAATGAACGGATCTCTTTAAGAAGCCGATTCATCTCTATCCTCGAGTTTCGGACAATACCTGTTGCTTCCACAGTTGCTTTATGAAGAATTGCTTTTCGTTGCTTTTTTATCTCTTCTGTCTGATCTTTAAGGTTTTTTTCTATTCTGTCTGCATTATTTAAACTTTCTTCGGCCCTGGCAAGTTTCCGGCTTGCAATTTCACGCAGTTTTTCGAGCTTGTCAACAAGAGACTGAACATCTTCTGCCCCTTCCGGCATCATACGCCTGGCCTCTTTTACCACGTCTTCTGGTATTCCGTAGCGAGCCGCAATCTCGAACGCATGGGAACTGCCTGGAATGCCAATTTCGAGTTGGTAAGTGGGGGTAAGAGTTTCGTAGTCGAACTTAGCGGCCGCATTGGTCATATGCGGCATAGAATGGACGAATCCTTTTATTGCTCCCAAATGTGTTGATGCCAGCACCAGCCCTCCCTTGCCCACAGCAGCTTTTAAAAGGGCGCAGGCAAGCGGCCCTCCTTCCTCTGGGTCGGTGCCGCCGCCAAGTTCGTCCATAAGAATCAGACTGCCCGGGCCGCAGTGCGAAAGGAGCTTTGCAATTCTGGTCATGTGGCCGGAAAATGTTGAAAGGCTCTGTTCGATCGATTGTTCGTCTCCTATGTCTGCCGCTATGTTTTCAAGGAATGGAAAGCTTGAGCCCTCCCCGGCTGGCACATGCATCCCGGACATCGCCATAAGACAGAGAAGCCCCACAGTTTTAAGGGCCACTGTCTTTCCTCCTGTGTTCGGGCCAGTTATAACAACCGCCCGTATATTGCTTCCATCCAGAAAAATTTCAAGAGGCACAGGCATCTCTTCCCGTCCCTCTCCAAGCATCAATCCCCATAAAAGAGGATGCCGGCCCAGTATGATATTTAATGTCAAACCTTCCGAGATTCGGGGCGGCATCATACGAAAGATGTCGGCATAGGCGGATATAGCTATAAGAATATCAAGGCGCAGAAGTATTTGAAATCCAACCTCTACCTCAGGCAAAATCCCTCTGCATCTGCGGCATAGATCCATAATAATTCGTGATTCCTCTGCCCGCTCGGCTGCGGCCAGAGCTCCAAGCTCGTTTCCAAGCGGCAGTGTTTCGAGCGGTTCCATAAATACCGTCTCGCCGGAATTCGATACGTCATGCACAAGCCCCTGCACCTGACCCTGAGCATCTCGTCTAACCGGTATAACCCATCGTCCGCCCCGACTGGTGACAAAATCTTCCTGGATAAACTTCTCCATATCCGACCGCCTCATCATCTCCTGAAGTCTTTTTCTAAGGCGATTTTCGGAGGTTTTAATCTTTTTACGAATCGAGGCCAGTTCTTTAGAAGCCGTATCCAGTATCTTGCCTTCAGGATCGATTGAACGTGCTATGAGCTTTCTAATTTCAGGATGAATCTGTATTTCGGACAAGAACTCTCTCAACTCATTACAGTCATTTATTTCTTTAAGGGTTCGGACAACTGTCTCGGCATTTGAAAGCAGGGGAATGAAATTCCACAGGTCAAGCGGCTTTAAAATCGCATCCAGGGGCCGAAGCTGTGAAAACATCGGTCTAAGATCAGAAAAATAATTAAGAATCAAGGGATTTTCTATTTCAGTAAGCCTACGAATTTGGCTTATCAAGTCACGGCGTTTTTTGATTTCATGCAGTGAACCAAGCGGCTGAAGCAAGAAAACGCCCTCTTTTCCCGGATCACTTGCAGCTAACCTGGCTATTTTGTCAAGAAGTTTAGGGTACTCGAGGGTTTCAAGGGTATGGTTGTCAATCACTTACTAAATCACTTATTAATTATTGGAAGATGAAAGAGTTTTTAACGCCTTTGTGATTGTGGCTTCAAGCGAGTCGGTTGAATCTTTAGGCATGACCTTACGGAGCACCGCTTCGGTCTCGGCTTTTTTGTAGCCTAGATTAATCAAAGCTGAAAGCGCGTCATCGAAAACTCTGGAGGTCTCATGCTCCGACTCCGAGTCTTCCAAACGTTCGGGGAGCTTTCCACGAAGTTCAAAGATGAGTTTTGTAGAGGTTTTCTTTCCAAGACCGGGCATGCGGGAGAGAAACTGTACATCTTCGGTTTCGATCGCTTTTCTTAAGTCGCCCACCTTAGCGCCCGAGAGTATCGCAAGGCCAAGCTTGGGACCTACTCCTGATACGCTGGTAAGAGTGGTAAAAAAATCTTTTTCCTCCGGCGAGATAAAACCAAACAATTGAAGCGCATCTTCCCTGACATGAAGATGGGTGTGAAGCAGTGTTTCCAAGCCAGTGTCCGGCAGTTTTTCAAATGTGGAAAGAGGGATAAATAACAGGTAGCCGACACCCCCGACATCGATCACAACACGATCCGGGGATTTTGATGTAAGAATGCCTTTTAGAAGCGCTATCATAGGGTTTTTGCAAAAAACATTGTACGCAAATTGGTTCCAAAATATAATTTTAAATAAGGCAACCACAGGGAGGTGCCTCTACGTCATTGTTGTTTTGTTATCGTAGGGGCACAAGGCCCCCGTGCCTGCCCTAATGGTTGTGCGCATGACAGATAGCCACGGCAAGCGCATCTGCGTCATCCTGGCCTGGTTCGTGTTTTAAGGCAAGGAGCATCGTTACCATTTTATGCACCTGCACTTTCTCTGCACGACCGTATCCAACCACTGACTTTTTGACCTCAAGAGCTGAGTACTCATAAACCGGCATCCCGGTAGCTGCAAGGGCTGCAAGAGCCACTCCCCGGGCCTGACCGAGACTTAGGGCGCTCTTTACACTTTTTGCAAAGAAAATCTGCTCTACCGCTGAAACATCAGGCGAGTGCTCAGAAATCATCTCTTCAAGAGATTTGTATAGGTTTTTAAGACGAACCGCAAGAGGATCGGATTTAGAAAGCGAGATTCGCCCGGATGCCACATGTTTTATCCGCTTGCCATCGGTCTCAATGCAGCCATAACCGCAGTAAATGCTTCCGGGATCGATTCCTAGAATCAGCATTATTTGTGGGAAATTGCGTTTTTCTTACTCAAGACATCTGTCCATAAGGTCATCAGACATGTTGAAATTAGCGTAAACATCCTGGACGTCATCGTGATCTTCCAGAGTCTCCATAAGGCGGATCATCTGGGCAGCCTCTTTCTCACTTGTCAGTTCAATTTCGTTTTTCGGAAGCTTGGTCACCTCGGCAGATACAAGCTCTATTCCGGCCTTATCGATAGCCTCTTTAACTGTTTCAAAGTCTGATGGGTCGGTGATAATCTCGAAGTTATCTTCGCCCTCTTCATTTTTCATATCTTCAGCGCCTGCATCCAGCGCTACACTCATAAGGGTATCTTCATCGACCTTGGTTTTATTAACTAACAGGTAGCCCTTGCTTTCGAAAATCCAGGCTACGCAGCCGGTTTCGCCCAGGTTTCCTCCGTTTTTTGAAAGGATAAACCGGATATCGGCTACCGATCGGTTTTTGTTATCTGTAAGTGTATCGATAAGAAGGGCTACACCACCCGGACCGTATCCTTCGTAGGAAATCTCTTCATACGATATGCCGGGAAGTTCTCCTGTGCCTTTCTGTACAGCCCTCTTGATATTGTCTGAGGGCATGTTGACAGACCTTGCCTTCTCCATTGCGAGCCGCAGGCGAGGATTGCCGGTCGGGTCGCCTCCGCCAAGCTTGGCGGCAATGGTTAATTCCTTGGCAATCTTGGTAAACACTTTGCCGCGTTTTGCATCGATCACGGCCTTTTTGTGCTTTGTTGTCGCCCACTTAGAGTGTCCTGACATAGCTGTTTTTCTTTCTTTATTTCTAAGTACCTATTGCAATAGGCCCCTGTATTGGTCCGTAGTTCACCTTCAGTAGCTACAAATTATCGTATATTCTATAGCATTGTCAAATACTCCTAAAATATGGTACTTTTATAAGGTTTTCTGTGCGGTTAAATACCAGTGGAGGTAGTTATTTGAACACCTATAAAAATGTAATCATCTGGCTGCTTATTTTCGGCCTTATGATTGTTATGTTTAACGTTGTAAGCGGCCCTAAAAAGGTTGATAATGAAATATCCTATAGCGAGTTTCTGAGCAGAGTTGAGGAAGGCGAGGTTTCAGAGGTGGTTATAAAGGAAGAGACTCTCTCCGGTCGGATGAACGACGGTACAAAGTTCAAAACCTACTTGTGGGCGATGGATACTGACCTGCCTGCCACGCTCAAGAAGCAGAATGTAAGAATCCTCTCGAAACCGCCAGAAGAAAGTCCGTGGTACGTGAACTTCTTTTTCACGTGGGGCCCGATCCTTTTTCTGGCAGGTATCTGGATATTCTTTATGCGTCAGATGCAGGCAGGCGGAAGCAAGGCTATGTCTTTTGGTAAAAGCAAGGCTAAACTGGTTGCTGAAAAATCGGTAAAGATCACCTTTGCTGATGTTGCAGGAGTAGAAGAGGCTAAAGCTGATGTCCAGGAAATAATAGCGTTTCTTAAAGATCCTTCAAGATTTTCAAAACTTGGAGGCAAAGTCCCTAGGGGCGTGCTTCTTGTAGGCGCACCCGGCACGGGTAAAACCCTTCTTGCCAAGGCGATAGCCGGTGAAGCCGAGGTTCCCTTCTTTTCAATGTCCGGCTCGGATTTTGTAGAGATGTTTGTCGGTGTAGGCGCTTCCCGCGTACGCGATCTTTTCGAACAGGGGAAAAAGAGCGCCCCCTGCATTATGTTTATCGACGAAATCGATGCGGTTGGAAGGCATAGGGGCGCTGGCCTGGGCGGCGGCCACGATGAGCGTGAACAGACTTTAAACCAGTTACTTGTTGAGATGGATGGTTTCGAGGGCACAGAGGGAGTGATTATTCTGGCAGCTACCAACAGGCCGGATGTTCTGGATCCTGCTCTTTTGCGTCCTGGAAGGTTTGACCGTCAGGTGATGGTGCCTCTGCCGGACGTTAAGGGCAGAGATGAAATCCTGAAAGTTCATGCAAAAAAAATCCATATGGATGAGTCCGTGGATCTTGCTTTGATAGCCAGGGGCACACCTGGTTTCTCTGGCGCTGATCTTGCGAACCTGGTGAACGAAGCCGCGCTTATGGCAGCACGCGAGGCCAAGGAAAAGGTCGAGATTTCAGACCTGGAGTCTGCAAAGGATAAGGTGATGATGGGCAGCGAGAGAAAAAGCATGATCATCAGCGATGACGAAAAGAAAAACACTGCCTATCATGAAGCGGGTCATGCGCTGGTTGCTGTGCTTACCCCGGGGACAGACCCAATCCATAAAGTCAGCATTATTCCACGAGGGCGCGCACTAGGTGTAACCCAGCAGTTGCCTGAAGACGACAAGTATACTCATGATAAGGGCTATCTTGAAAAGGCGTTGATGGTGCTTATGGGAGGACGGGTTGCCGAAGAATTGGCTCTTGGGCACATTACCACAGGTGCTGGCAACGATATAGAGCGTGCCACAAATATCGCCAGAAAGATGGTCACGGAGTGGGGTATGAGTGAGACAATTGGTCCGCTCACCTTCGGCAAAAAGGAAGAGCATATTTTTCTCGGTCGGGAGATTGGGCAGCATACTGATTTCAGCGAAGAAACAGCCAGGGAAATAGACCGGGAGATAAAAAAATTAGTAAAAGATGCCTACGAAAAGAGCAGAAAACTCCTTTCCGATAACCGTGAAAGCCTGAATGCTCTAGGCACCCTTCTTCTGGATAAAGAGACTGTTGATCTTGCCGACATAAATAAAGTACTCGACATTGACGGCATAAGCGGAAACGGATCAAAACCAGCGTAAAAGTTTTTGCCTGTGAAGCTTAGCTGGCACGATTACGAGTTCGACTTCTCCTACAAGACCCATATAATGGGAATCCTGAATGTAACTCCGGATTCTTTTTCGGATGGCGGACGTTTTTTTGATATCAAGGAGGCTGTCCGGCAGGCCGGTTTACTGGCCGGGTACGGAGCCGACATTCTGGACATAGGCGGAGAGTCTACGCGGCCTGGCTCTGAGCCGGTGTCTGCGGATGAAGAAATCAGACGGGTGGTTCCTGTGATCAAAGCGATTGCAGGAGATAAAGGCCCTGGTCTGCCTGTCTCTATTGATACCACCAAGGCAGTTGTTGCCGAAGCTGCAATACAGGCAGGCGCTTCAGTGATTAATGATATAAGCGGGCTGCATTTTGATACTGATATGGCCAGAGTGGCAGCTTATAATGACGCTCCGGTGATCATCATGCATATCAGGGGTAATCCGAAAACCATGCAGCAGTCGATCAGGTACGATTCTCTTTTTAGTGAGATAAAAGAGTACATTGCCGAGGGAATAGATACTGCCCTTAAAGCCGGAGTAAATGAAGACCATATATTGATAGATCCGGGAATCGGATTTGGAAAAACGATCGAGCAGAATCTTGAGATCATTCGCAATCTGGGCAGTTTTAAAAAATCTCTCGGCCACTCGATTGTTCTTGGCACATCCCGAAAGGCTTTTATAGGAAAGATTCTTGATTTGCCTGTAAACGAGCGTATTGAAGGCACCGCAGCCTCTGTTGCAATAGGCATTGCAAATGGCGCTGATATGGTACGCGTGCATGATGTACAGGCCATGGCCAGGGTTGCCGGTGTTGCTGATGCCATAATAGGTAAGGGGAAACTACAGGTGGATAGACTAAAGTAGGGACCGTATTGCAATACGCCCCTACAGCATAAATAAATAAAATACCTAAGCAGTTATAAAAGGACATAAACATCCTTGTCTGATTTTATCCAACTCATACGTCCCTGGGATTTTATCGATATATTCCTGGTATCGCTGATTCTCTACCGCTTGCTTCTGCTTGTCAAGGGAACCAGGGCTGCTCAGATGCTGTTGGGGCTTATCCTGCTTCTTGCCACCTCTCTTCTTGCAAGCCGTTTTAACCTCTATACACTTGATTGGCTGATCCAAAGTTTCTGGGCACAGATAGTTCTTGCCGTCATAATACTGTTTCAGCCAGAGATAAGAAGAGCCCTTGCCCAGATGGGAGGTTCAAGGCTTTTTCCAGCGGTTTCCCGGCTGGCAGGTTTTAAGTCTCTGGAGGAGCTTGTAAAGGCTTCCATTGCACTTTCAAACAGGGGAATCGGAGCCCTTATGATCATCGAACGCGAGATCAGCCTGAATGATTTAATAGAGGTGGGAACACCCATGGACGCAAAGGTCAGCCGGGAGCTTCTTTTAAGTATTTTTCATCCAACATCACCCATACATGACGGCGCTGTAATAATACGTGGTAATCGTATTGTTGCTGCAGGCTGTTTTCTTCCTCTTCCTCTTACCACGAAACTAAGCAAAACCCTGGGGACCCGCCATAGAGCTGGCGTAGGCTTAACCAACGAAACAGATGCTGTGGGAATAGTGATTTCAGAAGAAAACGGCGAGATCTCTGTTGCTATGGATGGAGGCTTGCAAAAGGATCTGGGAATGGACGATCTCCGTGAGTTACTTAACACTCTATTTGCTAAAAAATAATGTCAGAAAACCAGATAAAGACGAAATCCTCAGGATTAATAAAAAAGAATTGGATTACAGAGAACCTGGGTCTAAAGGTAATATCTGTGCTTCTTGCAGGTTTTCTCTGGTACCTGGTGAACTTCACCGGTTCCTCAGAGGTTGCAGTGGAGGTGCCAATAACGTTTGAGGGAATACCGGCCAATCATGAGCTTTTATGGGAGAGCAGCAAAACTGCTACTGTTTGGCTCGCCGGCAGGGAGCGTGTTATAAGGGGAATTGTGCCGGATATGGTGACTGCTGTCCTGGATCTTTCCCACTCAAAGGCAGGGGAGTCGTTTTATCCTCTCAACATTAGCAACCTTAGGCTACCGCACCATGTATCAGCGATTAAAGTCTATCCAACGGTAATCAGGGTTCTTCTTGAAGAAATAATATCCAAAAAACTTCGTGTAATCCCTAAACTAGCTGGTCATCCAGCCAACGGGTTTGTGATTGACAGTGTAGATATTATCCCAGAGACGATTATTGCCGAGGGAGTTAAGCGTTTTCTTGAGGATGAGAAAGATGTTGTAACAGAGTTGGTAAATATAGAGGGTATCTCCAGGGATACTAAATTTGAAACAAAGCTGGATATGAAAGGTATGGGCTACCGGATCGACTCTGATACGGTAACCCTTACCATTAAGCTTCGGCATAAAGAGGAGTGAATTCTAAAATGAGAAAACTTTTCGGGACAGATGGCATAAGGGGAAAGGTTAACCATTACCCTATTACTGCGGAGATGGCGCTAAGACTGGGCCGTTCAGCGGCTTACGTGCTAAAGAAGGAGGGCAGGAGCAACCTCATTTTGATAGGTAAAGACACAAGGCTTTCCGGCTACATGCTGGAGAGCGCTCTCACAGCAGGCATATGTTCAATGGGAATGAATGTGATTCTAGTCGGGCCTGTGCCGACTCCAGGAATCGCGTTTCTTACAAGAAGCATGCGGTGTGATGCCGGAATT
>CAYWZR010000062.1:0-10908 GCA_964462885.1 uncultured Nitrospirota bacterium | reverse complement strand
GGTAGGGGGAGAATATAGGGTCGCCTATCATACCGGCGACAATACAAAGTGTGCGCCGTACCATGCCGCTTTCCCGGCATAGCGTAGCGCGCCTGGAAGAATTCGAAGCACTGAAGAAATCGATCAGAGCCTCAGAACTTGAACGCCCTATGCTTACCAAGGCGTTTCGTACCTCTTCCTTCAGGCCTTCTTCGCAAGAAAGTGCTAATAAAGGACCTATCGCTCTTTGATCCTCAAGCAGTCCTAGAAGCACAACTGCCGGCCCTTTAAGATCTTCCTGATTGCCTCTGGCTATTCCAAGAAGTAGTTCCAAGGCGCTATCGCCGAATCCTGAGCGAAGGATCTCAGCTACTTCACTTTTCTCAATCTTTTCCTTAACAGCTCCAGCTACCTTTTTCTTCTCCTCCGAGTCCTTTCTATGGATAGCAATTAACGCCATCAATGCTTCGGTTCGGACAGTTTTTAAACTCGAAGCCACATAGGGAATAATGGCCGAAATAGCACTCCGGTCTCCTATGCGTCCAAGCGCTTTCAAAACAGGTTCGAGCAGGTTCCCCCCCCTCTTTAGAGCAGCTAGGAGAGGACCCACAGCGCTTAAGTCGCTGATCTTCCCAAGAGCCTCGGCAGCCGGAAAAGCCAACCATAAGTTTCCTGACTCAAGAATTTCCACAAGCCTGCTCACAACTGTTGTATCACCCATTAGCCCAAGATGTTCAACAGCTGAAGCTTGCACGTTTTCATCAGGATCATCCAGTCCTTTAAGCATCAGCGGCAGACAGGCCTTATCACCTACTTCGCCAAGTATATCAATGATAAACTTGCGCCGATTTTCATTCGCAGTTTCGAAAGCCTCAATAAGCGCCTGCGTAGCCCGCGGCCCCATACGGGTGAGAGCCTCGATAGATGAATTCCTTGCGCCTGCATTGTCATGTTTGTCAAGAAGATCGATAAGCCCCTCTATCAGAAACATATCTGTGGATTGAATTACAGACTCTACCGCAGCCTTCCTAACTCTCCAATCCAGATCACAGAGAAGTTTTAACAGCGCCTCTTTGCACCCGGCATCACTTCCGCTACAGTCGGCAAGTGCCAGGGCAGCCTTACGGCGGAGTTCCAGATCATCGGAAGCCGATTGTTTAACTATTTGTTCTATTGGTTGCATGGGTTTTCTTTTGCTCCAAGCTCCTCTTTCATCATAGTAAACTCCTCAGGAATTAGAAGCTTAACCATGTTCAAAATGACAAGCATTTTTCCATCACTTTTGCCTATGCCCCTGATATACTCCGATCCTATGCTATTGAAGATTGCAGGCGGCACAGATATATGACTTGGGTCCAATGAAACAATACCTGTTACATTATCCACCATAATACCGAGCATTTCCCTGCGATTCCGAAGAATTATAATGCGATTTTTGGCATTTCCGGCAGGTGCCAACCGAAATCGTTTTCGAAGATCCATCACAGGGATAACCCTGCCCCTGAAATCTATTACACCCACCAGAAATTCCGGCATGTTAGGGATCAACCTTACATCCCGGTGCTTCAGAACTTCTACAACTCTTCCTACTTCCAAAACAAACTTCTCACCGCCCATTAAGAATACAACGTATTGTCCAGTTGCCCGGTTCACTTCAACTTGAATCCTTCAACTTCCTTCCTCATGACCTCTGTCTCTGAGTTAAGGGCTTTTAAAGTGTTTCTCATCTCTTTAATTATTCTAAGAGTCGTCCTTCCGGTGGAACTAATACTCTTTGTGACTTTTGCCAGATTTTCTGTTTCTTGTTTCTGCAAAAGAGTGGCTTTTGTAATTTGGGATATTTTCTCGTTCGTCGTCTCCAGATTGTCGGAAATCATCTGCATACCAGAGCTTTGCTCGTCCATGCCCTTATTAACCACCTCGG
This sequence comes from uncultured Nitrospirota bacterium, assembly GCA_964462885.1. Classification (GTDB taxonomy): domain Bacteria; phylum Nitrospirota; class Thermodesulfovibrionia; order SZUA-242; family SZUA-242; genus JALUUO01. Next base: position 9,005 of record CAYWZR010000062.1, on the reverse strand, counting down.
CCACATTCTGAACGATTCCTACAATATCTACCAGCTCTTTCAGCCCCGTTTCCTGTTGTTTAAGTGCCAGATTTACTTGCTTATTCATATCCTGAATGCGATCCACGGCCTCAAAAATGTGCTGTATGGCCTTGCCTTGTTCGACAGTAGCTCTCTGGATGGAATAGGCCATTCTGGATGCCTTTTCCGAGCCTTCCAAGGTCTGATTCAAGGCATCCTCTACACTACTTACCAGGGTTATTCCTTCCTTTACACGCTGCATCCCACTTGTAGAGCTTTGCACAGCATCCGAGATCTCTTTCTGTATAGTGCTGGTAATATTGGAGATTTCAAAAGTAGAGATAGCCGTACGTTCAGCCAGATTGCCTATTTCATCAGCCACCACTCCAAAGGCCTTCCCATGCTCACCTGCTTTTTCCGCCAGTATCGCAGCGTTTAAGCTAAGCAGGTTTGTTTGTTCAGTAACATCTTTAATCACATGAAGAATTTTATCGATATCTTTTGAACGATTACCGAGCTTCATTATAATATCCGATGATGCCGAAACCTCAGCCTCTATTTTCACCATTCCATTACGGGCTGCACGTACAGCATCCATACCTGTGCTGCTAACTGTGATAAAAACATCCGCAGCAACCTGTGCTGATTGCCGCACATTCTCCTCCACCATCTTAACAGAACTATTGATCTCCTCCACAGAGACAGAGGTATCGTTGATCAAGATTGAAAGTTTTTCAGCGCTTACTCCTATCTGTGTGGAAGAGGCAGATACATCAGAAACTACCGAGTACGCGCTGGCAGTAGACCGGAACAACTTTTCCATAGACAAGACGATCTCTGCTATGGAGGCACGTATTTCCAGAACCGAAGAAACGTTTTCTTGAAATAGCATCGAGACATTCTCTGTACTTTTAAAAACATCTTTTTGGGAATCCTCCATGCTGTAAATCATATGTCCCATGCGCTCCACAGCGACAAACTGGTTGTCCGTACCCTCTACCCCCTTCTGAAATATTTGCTCCACATGTTTCAGTGCATTATTAACATTAATTGCCATTACGTTCAACCTAGCCATGTTGGTTCTGAGTGTCTCAACCAGGTAGCTAAACCAGCAACTCAGACTGCCTATTTCGTCTTGTCTGTCGGTTGCAAAAGAGACAGTTAGATCCCTACTGCTTACTTTTTCTATTGCATGGTTAAGCTTTTCTATAGGAGCAGCGATTTTGGATAAAAATAATTTGTAAGCGGCATAGAAAACCAGCATAAGCATCAAGCTCAAAAAAAGTACTGTTGAGAAAATAAGCGACAGCAGTGTTTGATTGATAATCTTTGAACTAAATATTATTTCGATACTGCCTAATGCCTGAGTAGCTGTATTTACCGGAAAGCTTTTTTGCCGAAACTCAGGGAACAATACCCAGCGGTCCGATGTGGTTATTTTAACCTCCCCATGACCAATTCCCGCTACCTGTATTTTTTCGGCATCGAAAACACGCACAGCAACTATTTCCTTGTCTTTTACTGCTTCATCAAGTAAAGCTAGCAACGGTGTATATTCGTGGCTGTATAGGGGAATCTTGCCGGCTCTGGCAAGAATTGCTCCTATTAAATCAACTCTTTCTGTAAGAGCTTGTTCAAGATGGTTTCTCGCCCGATGGATATACCACACGCCGCCTACCAATTGCCCTGCAAAAATTATCAGGAACATGATAAGTGCAAACCTGGTAGCAAATGATCTTCTCTTTAACGGAGAATCCTTAGCTTTCATTCATCATCCTTCTGAAAGAGATTGAAGTCCGAGTTTCCGCCTTATATTTCGGATATCGTCATAGTCCCTGTCCTCGGCACTAACAAACCCTGTATAGTCTTCGCTGATTGAACTGAGAACATCATGGTCTTTGGTCTTTTCCACATCCAAACTCAAAAGCGCGTTCTTCAGTGCCACTCGTTCATCTAGCGGGCACTCGCTTGATACACAGATGCTGAACTCCGGGATCTCATGCGAATACTTGATAAACTTCAAGCCTTCAGCCTGGTACTTTACGGCCACAGACTCCATAACGCCGCCAGCTTCAAAATCGCCATTGACAACAGCCGCTGCCACATCATCATGATGGCCTAAATAATCGTAGTATTTAAGCGCATCCAGTTGAACCCCGGCTTCAAGAAGCATAGCTCTTGGCACCAGATGACTCGACGTTGAATGAACATCGCCAAAGGCGAACGACTTACCTTTTAGATCTTTTAATTCTTCAATGCTGGAATCATCTCTTGCAATTATCACGGTGTAGTGAAAAGGCTTACCTTTGCGTAGCGCTTTAACCAGAATATCGACAGAATATTTTTCATGCGCTTCTATATAGGTCGTAGGTGTCAGGTAGCAGATCTGAGTGGCCCCGGAACCCAAATCATTGATCGCTCCTTTGAAATTAACAGGAATCCTAAGATCGATTCTTTTGCCTAATCTCCTGTTTAAATATGCAGCAAGAGGCGAAAATTTACGGTACATTTCGGCGGGCGATTCAAGTGGCACCACACCCATGCGAATCACGCCTATACCCGCATCCTTACCGGCATGGACTGTTTTGAATTTGGCAACCTCGGTTTCCAAAAGTTCATTGTCCCTCATGACATCCCGCAAACCCTTGTTCATGCTGAAGGCCATTGTGCGGTTTTTTTCAGGTATATGCTTGATCTGTTCGATAGATGTCATAATCTGCCCGGAACCAACCTTCTGTTCGCGAACAGCACGTGAAATTTGGTGAATTCTATCAGATACTGTTTCCACCGCTCCTGAAATTTGACGGCTACTGCTTGACTGCTCTACTGTGGCCTTTTCAACCTGAAGTGTAAGCTCACGCATTTTTTCGGCAGATTCCGTTATAAGCCTGGCCCCTTCTTTTTGTTCTTTTGTAGCCTTTGTTATATGGTCTATTTGGTTACTGATATTTTCCATGGCAACATTTACAACCTGAACACCCTTGGCCTGTTCTGCGGTGGCCTTCTCGATTGTAAAAACCATCTCAGACGATCTGCTTGAAGCATCTACAATACAGTCCAATGCTTGCATGGATTCGCCTGAGAGCTGGATCCCCTCATCCACGCGTTTTGTAACATCCCCAATGTAGGCAACAGCACCTTTCACATCGGCCTGAACAGACTCTATCAAAGCGCCTATCTCGTGTGTGGAGTTTGCTGTACGTTCGGCGAGATTTTTTATCTGACCGGCTACAACTGAAAACCCCCTGCCATGCTCACCGGCCTGAGCAGCGAGGATCGCGGCATTAAGGGCAAGAAGAGTTGTCTGATCGGTTACCTCATCGATGACATTCAATATTTTTCCGATATCTTCGGAACGGCTTCCCAGCTTTTTAATATGCTCAGAGGTGTTGAGAACACTCTCTTTGATTCTGCCCATACCTTCTATGGTTTTCTTCATGGAAATCATGCCGGATCCTGAAGCCGCATCTGTAACCTCGGTGGAGAGTGTAACCGAATCTTTTGCGTGTCTCTCCACCTCTTTAATTGAAGCGCCGATTTCTTCCATTGCTGTCAAAGTTTCCTCGGCTGAAACCGAGAGTTCCTCTGAGGCTCCCGCAACTTCGTTTATTGTGGAGGACATTTCTTCTATTGATATCGACGTGGAATCTACAGCGCTATAGACCTCATGAGTTTTTTTAGCAACCTCTTCAGTGGCTGCCGCCATCTCGGCTGCTGCTGAAGCAGTATCACCGGCAATTGTCGAAAGACTGTCCACACTTTCTGCAATACTTGCCATTGAGGTATTAAGCTGCTCTATTGAGCTTGATATATTGCTTATCGCCTCGGTCTCCAGCCCGGTTCCTTCGATTACCAATCTGGATTCCTGCTGCACTAAATCTGTAACTCTATACACTCTGTCAGCTACATCCTTTATACGTTCTATAATCACAGCAATTCTGGTAACGGAATCTCTTATGTTAGCAGCCATACGACCTATCTCGTCAGTCGATTTAACATCTACAGCAAAGCTCAAGTCGCCACCCGCCAGAAGTTCAGCAGCCAGAACAACTTTCTTTATGGGGGCAATAACAATACGTCGAAGAACAAACAGTAGTGCGAGAGAAAGCATGATTATCCCAAAGGCAGAAGCCGCTACGGCAATCCAGACAGCGACAATACCCTTACCCTGGAGTAGAATTAGAGTAGATCCTATAACCAAAGCTTCCACCAGCATTAAAGTTGCAACTAGAGCAAGGATCTTAAATTCCAATTTTTTCCTGAACATTCTGCACTCCATTTTTTAGGTATTTAGGTACTTAGGCTGAAGGCTGAAAGGTAAAGCATTTTAATCATCTTTTTCAGTACGTATTCGACAGTCTTTGCTTTAATCAAAGCAAATTTTCTAACAGTCTTCAGCCTATACACCTGTAGTTATATTTTCAGTACTTCGCCAAGATTAAGGATCGAAACGAACCTTTGCTCTACGCGTATAACAGCATCTATGAAACGTGAGGCCTCGTCGTTAAGAGTATTAGGTGCAGGCATCACTTCATCCAGCTTTATTATAAACTTGCCTATAATACTGTCCACCTTTATACCTATCGGTTGGCCTTCACCAGAAAGTACAAGTATTCTTGGATTAGTAGCATCCGTTGCTTCAATCCTGAGCCGTGTTCTCAAGTCTATTACCGGAATCACCTTGCCTCGCAACGAAGTTATTCCCATAAGATGCCTTGGGGCCCGGGGAATAACAGTAATCTCGTGCATCGTAAGAACTTCCTGCATATCAATCATACGAACAGCATAAGTTTCATCCCCGACCCGGAAAACCAGAATTTTGACCTGCAAATCAGAAGGCTCGCCCTCTTGTTCGTAATCTTCATACTCATAGTCTTCTTCAGAATAAAGATCTGAGGACTGAGAACGAAGGATGTTTCGCTCTTTTGACACTTTTTTAAAAAACCTCTCCAGACTTCTGATCCCAAACTCCTGATCCATGTAAGTCAGCCCGTACAGTCTGCGATTTGAGTATCGCTTCTTCCATTAATGCTTCAACGTCCAAAACCAGGATAACTTTATATTTTCCTACTTCAGCAGCCCCGGATATTCCCTTGATATTTTCAAGGCGTTCTCCCAGCGGTTTGACCACTATCTCCTGCTGTCCTTGCAGAGAGTCCACAAGCAATCCCATGCGGCGCCCCCCAAAGCTGATAACTACCACAAAATAATGTTCCTGAGGCCTATCTTGGTAAAGCCAGAACATTTCAGCAAGTCTGACAAGAGGTAACATTTCACCTCGAAGCTCTATAACCTCCTTCCCCTCAATACGCTGAATCATATTCGGATCTATCGAGAGAGTTTCCGAGGTTGAAGCCATTGGTATAGCCATGGTCTCACCTGCCGCCGAAATCAGGACGGCTTTAATTATAGCCAGTGTTATTGGAATTGTAATTATAAATGTGGTTCCACGACCAGGCTCTGTCTTTACATCAATAAAACCACCCAGTGAGGAAATTCTCTCTTTGACCACATCCATGCCCACTCCTCTGCCCGACACATCGCTTACAGAAGAAGCAGTGCTTAAACCCGGCAGGAAGATAAGTTTTACGATATCATCCTGATTAAGTACTTGGTTTTCGAGCACTAATTCTTTTTCGCGGGCTTTTGCCAGCAGCTTTTCGGGCTGAATACCGCTTCCGTCATCGGTTAGCTGAAAGACAACATGATTGCCTTTTGGAAAAGCCCTTAACGTTATTACACCAGAGGCAGGCTTTCCAGCCGCCAGTCTTTCTTCAGCCGATTCGATTCCATGGTCGATGGCGTTTCGCATCATGTGCATCAATGGGTCTATGACTTCCTCGGCCAGAAGTTTATCTATCTCTGTCTCACCTCCGAAGATCTGTAAGTCTATTTCCTTGCCTTTATCTCGTGTATAGCGGCGTACAACACGGTTAAGTCGTGAAAATACCTGTCTTACAGGCACCATTCTGATTTCAAGAATTTGGTTTTGCAGTTCTTCCAGGCGTTTTTCGAGTATTTTGGAAACTTTCTGAAGATCAACCGAAAAAGGGCCAAAACCAAAAGTCTCAGAGATTTCAGCACTAATCCGGCTGACCGCCCCTTTTGCAAGTGTAAGCTCTCCGATCGTGTTCAAGATGGAATCAATCTTATCTATATCAACCCTTACGGTACTGGAACTACTTTTTAGCAATGATTCCCGGGAGTCTTCGTCATTAGATTTATCCAGCACCTTTACTGGCGTCTTAACTGTCAATAAGGCTGCGTCCGACAATCCGGTCGCCGGAACAAGCTCTTTGACAATCCAGCTCGACAGCGCTTCTTTGGCCTCTGAAAGGGAAGCTTTCAGGCCCACAAAAAGATCAAAGCTTATGCGGCCAGGCAATACACCCGAGACTCTCGGTATTGTTGCAATAAGTTCTCCAAGTTTGTTGATTTTCAATATAAGATCTTTCAAATCCTCTTCGAATGAAGCAACTTCGAACTCGGCTTCCACAGTAACCAGGCTGCGTCCTTGTTTATAAGCTGTACGAAGTCTGTGATCTTCGTACTCTGAAAGAACCTTGGTAATCTCATCCGGTATTCCAGGGACACAACCTGGCTTACTTCCCAGTTCTTCTTCCTCGTCAGAAAATTTACTAATCTCCTCAAGAGCCGTATCCACAGAGGTGAGTTCTTTCCCTCCCTCAAAAATTTCACCTAGAAGTTTTTTCAAAATATCCAAGTTGCTAAGCAGAAAAGCAATCATACCATCAGTGAGTTCTCTCTGCCCCAGCCTAAGCCCATCAAGCAGTGTCTCCATGGCATGACTCAGCTCTAATATGCCGCGTTGGCCGAAAAGGCCGGAAAGGCCCTTAAGAGTATGGATTGATCGGAACACACCATTTAGAACGTCAGGATTGTACTCTTCAGAGAGATTCTCACGAAGATCCAGAAGACCATCCTCAGTTTCCCTGAGTAAGTCTTCCGCTTCTGAGACAAATTCCTCTCTAGCTTCGCTCATTCTTCAAGAGCCTTCTGGACAAGTTTCTGAAGTTTGTCAGGTTCAAATGGCTTAGTAATGTAGGCAAACGCACCTAGAGCCATTCCACGATTTATGTCTGTCTCGCGACTCTCGGTTGTTACAATAATAAGGGGGATATCACGGTAGGTAGGATTGCTTTTTACAAAGTTTATCAGTTCGAGTCCGTTTATATCCGGCATGTTGATATCGGTAAGAATTAGGCGGAATTCCCTGGAGGGAAGAATGCGCAGAGCTTCAAATCCTGAAGCGACTTCAATTATGTCACAATTATTAATATTCTCTAGGGCGGCCCTGATCATTGCCCGTGTCATAGCGGAATCCTCTACAATAAGAATCGATTTCACGAGTCCCCCTTGGCTACTAGTTATTTTATATTTTACCCCTTCATTACTATTTCGTCGAAAAACAAGAAAAAGTGTAATTAGGCAAAGATATCAGGGTAATGGATAGTGTTTTCTAAGAAACGGTTGTTTTCTGTCCCTTAGTTGTTGACACTCGTGAATTGTTGCTCATGGCCTGAATTTTCTGCTCGAGCAACGACTTCTCTATAGCTAGTCCGGCCTGGTTGGCAAATATCTCAAGGCCTTCTGCCTGACTTAACGATTTCTCCCCCAAATCTTTCCCCAAACCTTTTGCTAAACTACTTTCCGAAACATCGTCGCAGTACAGAAAGGCCACTACCGTTCCTTCCGCAATAATAGGAAATATGGCAGCTTCCTGCGGCCATGGACCGCCGAACTCTCTTACTAGTTTTTCAGTGCCACTGTCACGGGCAATAGAACCACGGTAGTGATTTTGTTTTTGAAGAATGCCGCGTAGGAAAGTAGAGGACGATAGATTTATTCTTAGATCCCGAACTGTCGACATAGTGTTTTTGCTTTCCAGTCCAAAGTGACCGAGGCCTACCACATCGTTGGTTTCCACCATGAAAAGCACTCCCCTGCGAAAAAGATCACTTGCAAAACGAAGGGCAAGCAGCGCAATCTCGGAAGAATTGTTAGGAAACCGAAGCTCAGCAGACAAGGTGCGAAGAAGCGATATATCCCTCCGTTTTTCGTACTTGTTTTCCCCTTGTATCCGGGCCTTTTCGAACGAAGCCATTACAGGCCCAGCACAAAAACCGAGCGGTTCAAAAGATGCACGACTGCACGTAGCGTCGTAAGCTCTGGCAGCTTCCAGCAGGAGATACTCTGGACTCATACCACGTGAAAGTTCATATCCTGTGTCATGAAATTCGGCATATTCCTTGATATTCTTGATATTACGGATATCCGATTCGAACCTGAAACTACCCTTACGCCAAAAGAGAATATGATAAACAATACGTTCAATTCTCTTTCTGACCTCACGGTCAAGAGTATCTTGCTCCAAGCCTCCCATGTCCACCAGAATTTCGGCCACAGATTTCTGAGGAAGTTCCTTATGTACCTTGTGGGCAAGCTTTAATTGATCTGCACTGACAAGCCAGCTACTTAGAAGCTGCTCATCCAGTCCTTCTTCCAGAAAATTGCACTCACCACGAACGATCATGCCTTCTTTAAAGACCATAACCGTTCCGCCTTTTTCACCCTTTATAAAAAGACTGCCGTTCATCTTTCCGATACTTAAAGTCTGAAAGACGTTTACCAAACCGACATTTTCCAATTTATCCTGCAGATTCATTTTTCGATCTCGTTTTTTACAGTAGGATCGTTAACTCCAGCCTCCATGAACCCCTTGGCCCGAAGCCGGCAACTATCACAACGACCGCAAGGACGACTTGCCTCAGGGTGATAGCAACTCCACGTTATGGAAAAATCAATCCCCAACTTTTGTCCCAGCTGTATTATCTCGGCCTTTGTCATATGTATAAGCGGAGCGTGAATTTTAAAACGAACCCCTTCTTCCACAGAGGCTTTAGTTGATAAATCAGCCAAATTTTCAAAAGCTGAAATGAACTCTGGACGGCAATCGGGATAGCCGCTGTAATCAATGGCATTGA
>CAYWZR010000061.1:0-11137 GCA_964462885.1 uncultured Nitrospirota bacterium | reverse complement strand
AGTCTTGCATTACGTGATGCGTCATACTTATCGATCGCGTCTATAAGCCCAATCACTCCCACGCTTATCAAGTCGTCCATGCTAAGTCCTGTTGGCAGTGTAGCGCTGAGGCGGGAGGCCAGGTATTTAATTTTGGGGATGAACTCCTGGACAAGGAGATCTCTCTCGCTTTCGACTGTACTAATTAAGGTATTCATACAGATACCCCCCCGAAAATTCGTCTGAAAAAGAATTGCATTCCGCCCTTTACCTCAGGGGAGCTCTCGTTCTGAAGAGCGCGGCCAACGGCCATTACGTCTTTTGAAACCTGTGCTCCCGGATAGCATTCTAGAAACGATTTCTGGCTGCGTACTGCTTTGGGCACCAAAGCATCGAGTGAGAAATAGCCCAGATAGTCAAGAGACACATTCAGAAACCTGTCAGCCACAAGGGAAAGCCTACGAAAGGTTTCAAGCGCATCGCTAGAGCCGGATGCCATATTCACAAGAATCCTGAATTTACGTTCGCCATAGTTTTGGGACATCACTTTTACAAGTGCATAAGCATCTGTTATAGAGGTGGGCTCAGGTGTGACCACCACGATGATTTCCTGGGAGGCTTCGCAGAAGAACAAAACATTAGAGGCAATTCCAGCCCCTGTATCAACAAGCAGGATATCAATATCTTCGTCGAAATCGTCTAGCTCGCCCAGGAGTTTTATCTTCTGTTCCTCGTTAAGATGGGTAAGCCACTCACTGCCTGAGCTGGCCGGTAGAATTCGCACATTTGGAGGTCCGCTTACTACTATCTCTGAAAGTTTTCTTTCGCTTGCCAAAACATTTTCGATATTATATTTAGGGCTGATACCAAATAGGACGTCTATATTGCTCAATCCAAGGTCAGCGTCTAAAATCATCACCTTATTACCTTTACGGGCGAAGTAGATAGAAAGCGCGGCTACAATGTTGGTTTTCCCCACGCCCCCTTTGCCGCTGGTAACGGCAATAACCCTGGTAGCTTTCTGTATTTTTATCTTTTCAGGCAAAACCGGCTGCTCTATCATGTTTGGTTTCCTCCAAATAAACTGTTTTCCATAATCAAATCCGCCAGATCCTCGTTGCTTGGCGTCATAATGTCGTCAGGCACGTTTTGTCCAGTCGTAAGGTACGAGATTGGCTTGTTGGAAGCAACCGCAAGGTTATATAGCGAACCAAAGCGTACACCTTCATCCACCTTCGTAAATATAAGGGAATCCATATGGAGTCCTTCATATTTTTTATAAACGGAGATATTTACTTCAGGATCGGTATTTGCGCCCAGCAGCAGGTAGGTGTTTATAGGCATGTCAGTGAATTGAAGCGATAAAAGTCCGTCCAGAAAACCTTTGTCTCCCGGAGAGCGGCCCGGCGTATCTATAAAAATATTGTCTTTGGTGTGTGTAAGAAGATCAAACAACTCTCCAATGGACCCAAGGGCTTTGAAGGAGACCCCCCGCCCGAGTTTCTCTGCATAAGCGCGCAGTTGGGCTTCGCCGCCGGGTCGAAATACATCAAAGGTGGTTATCACAATATGCTGACCTTCCCGAACACAGTCAGCGGCGATTTTAGCCAAAGTAGTGGTTTTCCCTACACCAGTCGGGCCTGCAAAAATATAAACACGCTTACTAGGATCATGGGAATCTGCTTTTTTAAAATCATTGGAGATGGTTTTTTTCAGGATTTCCTTGTCTGAGCTGCCTGCCCGGCTTACGAGTTGTGCAGCCAAGCGCTCGTTAATGCCGCTACGTACAAGCGGATAGAGATCTTTCTGGTCTACACCTGTAAGAATAGGTGTAAGGTCTTCTCTTAGTGACCGTACCTCTTCAAGTATGGCTTCAATTTGGTTCTTGTCAGCCCCATTTATCAGAGCCTCATCAAGCGATCTGACAAAGGAACCTTTGCCTTTTAAGTTAGAGGATGTAGCAGCAGGTGTCGAAGCTATGGCCGCTTGTTTGACAGACTCTTGCACTGGTGGTTGCACATAATCCAGAGCCGCAGTTATCTCCACCCGGCCTTTCATAAGACCAAAGCCTTTTTTTATGGTTCGCGCGGACATAATCACAGCGTCCGGGCCGAGCTCGCGTTTCACAAGGGCCAGGGTTTCTTTAAAATCATTGCCGATAAACTGCCTAATCTTCATCCGATAACCTCACTACACCCACGGATTGAAGCTGAGTGCTTGGCAAAAGTTCATTATGCGAAAGGACAGCCATTCCAGGCACTACTCTTTCCGTCATCTTTTTAAGCGGTCTTCTTATTAGTGGAGAACAAAGAAGCACCGGTTGGTAGCCCCGCCCACTTGCATCTATTTGTAGTACTCTGACCTTTTCGAGTATTTGTTGAATCATCACAGGCTCCAGAGCCAGGTATGCGCCACGTGGAGTGTTTTGAAGCGCCTCTCCAAGTAGACGTTCAAGAGATGGCTCAAGGCTTATCACATGAACAGCGCCGTCTGGTCCCTGGTGCTGCTTTGTGATATTTCTTGCCATGGCCTGTCTGACATAATCAGCCAGGGTTTCATGGTCCTTAGTCACTGTTCCATACTCTGAAAGAGTGTCCAGAATAGTGGACATATCTCTGATAGATACTCTTTCGCGAAGCAGATCCTGAAGTGTTCTTTGTACCGTGCCCAGCGTAAGAAGGCCTGGCACAACTTCTTCGACAACCTTGGGGTTTATTTTGCTGACGTTATCCAGAAGTCCCTGAACTTCCTGTTTGCCAAGAATTTCAGCAGAGTGAGTTTTAATGATTTCTGTAATATGGGTTGCCACAACAGTGGAAGCATCCACAACTGTATAACCGGCAAGCTGAGCCCGCTCCAGGTCTTTGCTCTCGATCCAGAAAGCTGGCAGCCCAAATGCAGGATCCTTAGTTTCTATCCCCCCCTCTATTGGTCTCTTTACCCCGCCTGGATCAAGCGCCATATAATAACCTGGCATCACTTCCCCACCAGCTACTTCACCTCCCTTTATCAGAAGGCTGTACTCATTAGGTTTAAGTGAGAGGTTATCTTTGATATGAATTGGCGGAACAATGAACCCCATATCAAGTGCTTCCTGCCGTCTGATGGCTTTAATGCGGTTTAAAAGTCCTCCTTCTTCCTCCACCAGTGGGATTAATCCGTAGCCAATCTGAAGGGCCAGAGCGTCAAGTGGCAGCAGCGACTCAATGTTTTCCGGAAGAGACTCGGGTTCCGGCACTGCTTCCACAACCTCGGTCTTTTCCTCTGCTTTCCTCTTGGATGAGGTTAAAACATACGCTGCCGTTCCTGCACCTGCGGCCAAAAGGATAAACGGAATGTGCGGTAACCCGGGCACAATCCCAAGAAGCACAAGCACGCCTGATGTAGTTCCAAGTGCCTTGGGTTGCATAAATACCTGTTGGGCCATATCGGTGGAAAGGCTGTTTTCAGTTGCTGAACGGCTGACTACTATACCGGCTGCTGTTGAGACTATAAGAGCTGGTATCTGGGCCACAAGTCCTTCCCCAATAGTAAGAATGGTGTAGGTTGTGGCAGCATCGACAACAGCCATCGACTTTTGCAGTACTCCTATTAACAAACCGCCGACTACGTTAACCACCATAATGACAATGGCGGCTATTGCATCGCCACGTACAAATTTACTCGCACCGTCCATGGCTCCATAGAAATCCGCTTCTTGCGAGGTCTCTTTTCGGCGGCGCTTGGCTTCTGTTTCGTCAATAAGTCCCGCGTTTAAGTCGGCATCTATGCTCATCTGCTTGCCGGGTAGGGCGTCCAGAGTAAACCGGGCCGAGACTTCTGCTATACGCCCTGCGCCTTTTGTGATAACCACAAAGTTAATTAGAACGAGTATTAGAAATACTATCGCACCCACTGCGAAATTCCCTCCAACTACAAAGCCTCCAAAAGCCTTGATAACCCCGCCGGCGGCTCCGGCGCCTTCGTCGCCATGAAGCAGAATCAGCCGTGTTGCAGCAATGTTCAGGGCCAGCCTGAAAAGGGTGACTATAAGTAGCAGTGGGGGGAATACGGAAAATTCCAGGGGAGTTTTTATATACGTTGAGATTAGAAGAATCATAATCGACAGCGAGATACTCAGTGTAAGGAACAGATCTAGCAGTATGGTGGGAAGGGGGATAATCATTATCCCTATCACCATTACCACGGCAAGAGCCAGGACGATATCGTTGCTTAGCTTTAAACGTACCATATTTCTTTTTGAATACCTAAGTGCCTAAATACCTAAAATTATTTCCGAGTGTCAGAGGCGTTGACACTTCTCCAAAATTATGACGCTCTATCTTTAGGTTGAACACGAACCTTTTATCCCCTACGAAGGCGCTTGTATGGGCTGGTTTACCGCTTGTTTTTTGCCGTAAATGTAAGCCAGAACCTGTGCCACTGATTTGTACATTTCTTCAGATATTTCGTCTCCTACATTCAGCTTATGCAATGCTCTTGCCAGGGGCTTGTTTTCCATTACAGGCACCCCGGCCTGGCGTGCCGTCTCTTTGATTTTTTCTGCCAGCCATCCGGCGCCTTTTGCAATCACACGTGGTGCGCTCATCTCTGGAGTGTATTTGAGGGCCACAGCAATGTGTGTTGGGTTTGTGAGAACCACTGTAGCCTCAGGAACGTCTGCCATCATCCGCTTACGCGCCATTTCTTTCTGTATGCTTCGTACGCGAGCGCGGATAAGGGGATCTCCTTCCTGCTCCTTGTTTTCCTCTTTGACATCCTGGCGGCTCATTCGTTGCTTTCGTTCGAAATCCCAAACTTGAAATGCGTAGTCGGCAATAGCAAAGACCAGATATGACAACATGCCGACTAGCAATACCAGCCAGAGAGTTTCGAACATAACTTTTGCTATGTCTATTATGGAAAGGAAGGGTATGTCCGCCATCTCCGGAATTTTGCTCTCAAGAACTCCCTTCAGAATGTACACAAGCGCTATAACCTTGAAAATTCCTTTAATTGTTTCTGCAAGACTCTGGAAGCTGAAAATTTTCTTGAACCCTTTTATCGGATCGAGTTTTTCGAGCTTCGGCATCAGCGGCTCTGCGCTGAACAAAAAACCCACCTGAATCATGTGTGCAAGAAGCGCTACAAACATGGCAGTGGCAGTAGGCGGAATTATGATCATAAGAAGTGAGACCATAGCTTCGCGGGTTATCTCGGGCAAAGCGCTTTCCGAAAGGATGATCCGTCCGCAGTTACGGAAATAGCTGCTGAAGATCATCTTGCCTTGTGAGAGGATATGGTTGCCGAACAAAAAGAAGAATACCAGAAGCGCTACCAGGCCCAGAGTAGAGGTGAGGTCCTTGCTTTTGGGGACATCTCCCTTTTCCCGCGCCTTCTGTTTTTTGCTGGACGTAGCTTGTTCTGTTTTTTCCTGTCCTTCTTCAGCCACGCAAAACTACCTCCAGTTAGGGATGAATTTCAGGTTTCCGATAACCTGGATGATAAACGGCAGAAAAAGTATTAATCCTAGAAAGCCGAGGCCGAGATTAAGAGGAAATCCAACAGCCAGCAGGTTTGCCTGCGGCATGGCCTTGGCGATAAATCCCAGAGTAAGGTTTGCCATCAACTCTATTAAAATGATAGGCATGGCTAATTTAAAGGCGGTAATAAAAAGCATGCGCATCATCTCTACAACGCCAGCCGCAAGTGAAGCATTAGAGGGAAGTATGTCAAAAGTCTGAGCGATGGTCAGAATTACCTGGTGATGAAGGTCAAAGGCAAAAAATGCCACAATAGCCATGAAATTCATCATCTGGGCTACAGGAGAAGCGAGTCCGCCTATTGTGGGATCAAAAACACTTGCCATGGTTAAGCCCATCATAAAGCTTATCCACTGAGCGGCCATAGTAACAGCGGTGAAAACCACTGTTACAGAAAAACCAATTGCACCTCCAAGTAGCACCTCTCTGGCTATTCGCAGATATATAGGGCCTTCCATTGGTACTTCCACCAGTGGTGTGAGAAAGTAGGCGATAGAGAGAATCATGCCTACCTTGAAGTGTGCCGGAATCATTCGTCCACCAAAGACAGGCAAGAGAGGAATCAAAACCGAAACTCTCAGAAATACCATTAGAAACTTTTCAAGTTCCACGGTTCACCTCTGTTGTAGCAATGCCCATATCCGATTGCTCATCTGCCCACGTCTGGAATATACATAATCATACTCGTTGTGAATTCCACCATTATGCGTGTCATCCACGGCAGAAAAATAAATATACTGAGAAATACGGCAAGTATTTTCGGGACAAAAGTGAGAGTAAATTCCTGAATTTGCGTGATAGCCTGAAACAGGCTGATAAGCAGTCCAACAATCATGCTGATCAGAAGTATCGGCCCGGCCACAAGAAGTGTTGTTTCTATTGACTGCGTGGCTATCTGGTTTAAAAATTCAACGGTCATAGCTTTTCCCCTTTATCCAAAACTTGTCACTAAAGAGCCGATAATCAGATTCCACCCATCAACCAGAACAAACAGAAGCAGTTTAAATGGCAGTGCTATCATTACCGGAGGAACCATCATCATACCCATTGAAAGCATTATACTTGCCACTACCATGTCAACCATTAGAAACGGCATATATATTAGGAAGCCTATTTCGAAAGCTCTTCTTAACTCTCCTATGGTGAAGGCTGGAACAAGCACGCTGAGTTTAATGTCTTCAGGCGAGACGGGTGGCTGAGATTTTGAGATTTTAATAAAAAGAGCGAGGTCTTTTTCCCTTACCTGTCGCATCATAAACGTCTTTAATGGAGCAGAAGCTTTTTCGATTGCGGTGTTATAGGATATTTCGGTATTGAGGTATGGTTTCAGTGCTTCCTGGTTAATTTGTTCCAGTGTAGGTGTCATTATAAAAGCGGTGAGAAACAATGCAAGGCCTATGAGTACTGGATTGGGTGGAGTCTGCTGTGCCCCTACCGCCTGCCGCAGAAAACTAAGAACAATAATGATTCTGGTAAAAGATGTAAACATCACCAAAATGGCTGGAATAAAACTGAGAACACTTAGGAAAATCAGTATCTCTACAGGAAGGGGCAGCCTATCCTTAAATCCCAGAAAATCAAGGCCTCCCTGTGGCTGGGCCGCTGCCGCTGCTGTAGGCAGAATTATGAAAAACGTCTGGATAAGAAAAAATGCGAACCTGTTATTTTCAGTTTTTTTTGAAAATAGCAAAAAGAATTTAGGTTTGGCTTTAGAAAGCTTCATGGAAATCACTTCAGCCTCCCGAGTATTGCTCTAAAATCTAAAGAACTTTCACCAGTACCTTCCGGTTCTGCTGGAATTTTATCAGCCGGAAAACTTTTTAAGAGCTGTATGTTTTGATTGGTTACACCCAGAACCAGAACCTCATCGTAAACTTTAAGCGCAGCGACTCCTCTTCTTGGTCCTAGGGGGTAGTAGCGAAGAAGAGACATATTCTCTGTTGTTGTTCGTCGCCTCTTTAAAAGCCAAATGGCGACCAATAAAAGCCCTACGATCAAAACAAGGGCTGCTATTACTCGAAGCAGATCCATCAGCTTAATTGTTTGAGCCGTTCCGCCGGGCTCAATATGTCGGTCAGTCTTACTCCGAACTTTTCGTTTACCACAACAACCTCGCCACGGGCGATCATTTTGTCATTAACAAAAATATCCATTGGTTCGCCGGCAAGCTTGTCCAGTTCTATCACTGACCCCTGGTTCAGTGATAGAAGATCCTTGATAATCATCCTGGATTGTCCGAGCTTAACAGTCACTTCCAGGGGGATATCCAGCAGAAACTCAATGTTCTTCTCTTTGTTTCCAGCTTTGTTTGCGGAATCAAGCTCTTCGAAGTCAGCCTGCTGGGCTGGCTCCGGAGGTGTTGCCTGTATGGTTGCGTTATTTATGTCTCCGCTATCGTTTTCAGCCATTTTTTATAAAACCTCCTTTAACTTCTCTTAAACATCCTTTTGGGATAAAACACTGGTTATTTTTACAGCCTGGGCGCCGTGATGCATGCCAGGCCGGACAGAGAACTTTGGAACTCCTTCAACACACAGAGGCAGCTCGCTGTTTTTGTCTGTATCAAGGACAAGTACATCACCTTCTTTAAGCTCTTTAAGCTCACCTATTGTCAGTTGTGCTCTACCCAGCACTACGGAAAGATCGACGCTGGACTGAAGCAAGAGCCGCTTTATAGTGCCCACCCATCGGTCATCCTGAGCCAGGTTATCGCTTTGAAAACTGCTGTGAAGTTTCTCCTTGACCGGTTCGACCATGGAGTAAGGGATACATATGAAAATCTTGTCGGAAAATGCTTCCACTTCCACTGATAGTTCAATCTTGAGTACTAGTTCAGTGGGAGCTACAATGTTGACGAACTGAGGATTCATTTCCGAACCAATATATTCTGTTTTTAGCGGGACTATCATCTGCCATGCTTCTTCGATATTACTTAAGAACATAAGAACAATCTTCTTGATTATTGTTTGTTCAATTGGTGTGAATTCCCGGCCCTCTGTCTTGGTCCGGCTCTTGCCGCTGCCACCAAAGAAAAGTTCTATTAACGTAAATACAATAGGAGCGCCTAATACAAGAAGCGCTGTGCCGGTTAGAGGATGCATTTTGAAAAGATTTATGCTGGAGGGCAGTGGTATAGTCCGTGTGAAATCTACAAATTTGGTGATTCCAACAGAAACTCCTACCACTTCGACCATACGGCGAAGCACAGAAGACAGAGACATCCTCAAGTGACGGGCCAATCGCTCGTTGGTCATCTCCATAGCCGGCATGCGGCCGCGAATTATTCTTTCTTGGCTGGTCAGGTCATAAGGCGTAGTCTGACCACCAGCTTCTGCCTCACCTGAATCTACACCTACATCGCCGCTGCTGACCCCATGCAGCAGGGCATCGACTTCATCTTGTGATAAAATATTCGACATATTTTTCTTTATTGCATTACAAATTCTGTAAAGTAGACGTTTCGGATAATATCCTTGCCCAATGCCTGGTTAATCCGCACGTTTATATCATCCTTAAGTTGCAGCTTGCCCTCTGGCGATGCCACCGACTTGGCGGTTTTGCTGCTAAGAAGGATAACGATGCTGTCACGAATAGGAGCCAGCCGGCCTTCCAGGTACTGCTTGTCCTCAGGAGTTGTCATTTCTAATTGAAGAGTTAGTTTTAGAAAGTTTGATGGTCCGCCCAGGTTTACCACAAATGGATCAAGAGGGAAGATCAGCTCCCTGGGATCTATCTCCTCAATCTCTTTGGGCTTATCCTCTTCACTTTGCTCTGTTGCAAAGAACTGGAAGTAGGCAAACGCTCCGCCTCCTGCAAGAATAAGTAGCGCTAATACAATAATTATTATTTTCATCATGTTGGATTGCTTCGGCTTTTTCCCTTCTCCTTCATCATTTTCATTCTCAACCGTATCCTCAGCCATACAATCCACCTCCATATATTTTTTCGCCTACGAATAATTTTATAAGGCATATTCCGTGCCAACCGTATAATATGGGAAAAAAAGGTTTTTAAGGGTTTATAGGGCATGTTTTGGTCATTTTTTTGACATGTCAGTACGAACTCTCTAAGCTTTAGTTGTCTTTTTGACGTTTCACTAAAAAACAATAGTCAAGGGTTAGAGGGAGCAAAGATGTAGTGATAATTTGACAAGATTTTTGTTCTCCGGTAACATTGGGAGATTACAAATAGAATATCTTTTAAGAAAGAAAGGAGAAAACTACAATAGCTACTCACAGACGAGCTATGCCTGCCAGAGTTGTTGACCGAACCCGTATAAATAATCAAATAAGGGCTAAGCAAATTCGGGTTGTTGCAGATGAGGGACAGCTCGGCATCATGGATGTCGAGAGCGCTTTAAAGCTAGCGATAGAACAGGATCTGGACCTTGTCGAGATAAGCCCTGACTCTGATCCGCCGGTCTGCAAGGTTATGGACTATGGAAAGTTCAAGTTCGAAAAAGGTAAAAAGCTCCGGGAATCAAAGAAAAAACAGGCTACGGTAACCCTCAAGGAAATCAAGATGCGTCCGATGATAGACACTCATGACTACGATTTTAAAAAGCGTAACGCCATAAAGTTTATCAAGCAGGGTGACAAAGTAAAGGTAACGGTAAGGTTTCGGGGCCGTGAAATGGCCAGGCAGGAACTTGGCAGTAAGGTGCTAAGAAAGCTGGCCGAGGAAATGAATGATGTCGCCAAGGTAGAAACCTACCCAAAAATGGAGGGTCGCCAGATGGTGATGATACTTGTGGCGTTGTAAATATTCTATTTAGAGTGAGAGTATAACCATTTCACATAGGGTTGGAAGTTATAAGTGAGAATACAATATTTCTCACTCCTCTTCTCCCCTCAGTTCTCTTTTTATTTCATTTTTCAGTCCTTCCGCAAGGTCGATTTTGAAGACATGTTCTACGGTGTGCCCCAGAAACCGCTCCACAAGTTCGGAGAACTTCTGGGGCATGTCGGTTACATAATACTCGTGCTTACCCAGCTTATTGCCCGCTCCGCCTTCTGCTTTGGCTTTCAATCTTTCAGAGTCTGAAAGAATAGCCGCGACTTCCCGGGCTGTCTCTAGTGCTGAGTCGATAAGTGGAACTTTACCCATTATTTTACCTATAACTGATCTAAGCAGCGGGTAGTGGGTGCAGCCCAGAACCAGTGCATCCACCCCCTGGAGGCCATATAGGTACTTTTCTGCCACAAGTTTTGCTATATCATTATCAACCCAGCCCTCTTCAACCAGTGGAACAAATAGCGGACATGCTATGCTCTGTACTTTTACAGCAGGATTCAGAGCCATTATCGCCTTGTGATAAGCATTGCTTTTAATCGTGGCTCCTGTGCCTATAACAGCCACACTTTTATTTTCTACTTTATTTTCTACTGCCGAAATTGCAGCACGGGCTCCTGGGTCTATTACTCCTATCACCGGAATTCCGATGCTTTCACGAATGCTTTTTATAGCGATCGATGAGGCGGTGTTGCAGGCTACAATCAGTAGTTTTATCTTTCTGGACATCAAAAACCTGACATTTTCGAAACAGTATTTCAGCACTGTTGCATCCGAACGAATCCCGTATGGCACTCGCGCTGTATCGCCTAAATATACAGTGTTTTCTTCAGGCAGTCTGCGGT
>CAYWZR010000060.1:0-11149 GCA_964462885.1 uncultured Nitrospirota bacterium | reverse complement strand
ATCTTTTAGCTTGTTGGAAAAAGAACTGAAA
The DNA here is from genome assembly GCA_964462885.1 of uncultured Nitrospirota bacterium. Taxonomy (GTDB): domain Bacteria; phylum Nitrospirota; class Thermodesulfovibrionia; order SZUA-242; family SZUA-242; genus JALUUO01. Next base: position 11,118 of record CAYWZR010000060.1, on the reverse strand, counting down.
TTGGAAATAGCATTTGAAAGCGGCTTCCTGTCTTCATTTACCATAGCATTTACAGAGTCTGTAAGATTTGAAAGCCGATCCAGCAAGGCACCTAGTTTCCTATCGTTTACAGTTATGGCACTGTTAAGATGTTCTGTTATCAGTTTGAGGTTTTTAATGCTATCTATTATAGCCTTCTGGCTTTCGTCGCTACCGATGGAGCGATTAAGAGCATTGGCTAAAATTGCAAATTTAGCTGACATATCCGAGAGATTTGTGACAAGAGTATCGTAATCAGTAGGTTGTTTGGTGCTTTCAATCTTGTCACCGTCTTTTAGTAGAGGAGCACTTTTTGATCCACTTGATATGGCCACGTATTTGTCACCGAGGAGGCCAAGAGCGCGAACAGAGGCAAAAGAGTCCGCGTGTATCTGTACACCCGGATCTATGCGCATGGTCAACTTGGCCATGCCATTTACTATGTTGATGTTTTCTATTACGCCGACGTTAACTCCAGCCAGCTTAACCCGGGTGTTTTTGTCTGCCCCTAGAGTATTATCGAAGTGTGCGTAAATCCTATAGCCGGCCTTTTTTGAAAAGTTAAGCCCGCCCACCTTAAAAGTCATAAAAGATAGGGTCAAAATGACAAAAATAACGAATAAACCAACTTTAAGTTCCGCAGACATACTTTTCATGCCCTCATAACCTCTACAGTGATTGGTCCGACAGCGCTTCCTGAAACAAACTGTCTTACAATTTCATTGTCTGAGTTTCGGATCTCGTCAGGAGTTCCCACTTCGATGATTTTACCCTGGTAAAGCATAGCGATTCTATCAGCTATTTTATAAGCGCTGGTCATATCGTGAGTGATACTGATAGAGGTTACGTTTAATTTTTTCTGTAGCGCTATAATCAAGTCATTAATTACATCTGCCATTATCGGGTCAAGGCCGGTGGTCGGTTCATCATATAAAATTATTTCCGGATCTATCGCGATAGCCCGTGCCAAACCTACTCTCTTTCGCATTCCGCCAGAAAGATCTGCCGGCATTATGCCGGATACATCGTCATTTAAACCCACCATCTTGAGTTTATCCACAGCAATCTTTTTTATCTCTTTAGAGGAGAGCTTGGTATGCTGCTTAAGAGCAAATCCGACGTTCTCCCAGACTGGTAGAGAATCAAACAAGGCGGCATTTTGAAAAAGCATACCCATCTTTTTTCTAAGCGTATTGATTTCGCGCATATCCATGGTCGACATATCCTGACCAGCAACGACAATACGCCCGGCGTCCGGCTTTAAAAGTCCGATAACATGCTTTATAAGCACGCTTTTTCCGGTGCCGCTTCCACCTATCACCACCATGCTCTCGCCTTTTGTAACCTCTAGGTCAACACCGTCAAGAACTCGCTTTCTTCCGAAGCTTTTGTAGAGCCCCTCTATACGAATTAACGGCCCTGTTTCCAGGGGGGTGCTCATTTAAACATCCAGGCGGAAAGAAAATAGTCTGAGATGAGAATAGTCATAGACGATAGCACAACCGCACGGGTAGTCGCTTTGCCTACACCTTCAGCACCGCCTTTGGAGTTAAAGCCCTGATAACTGCTGATTAATGCGATAGCTGCTCCGAAGAAAAAAGCCTTCAGAATTCCATGGTAGATATCCATAACCTTAAGGTAATCCCACGTTCTTGTAAGATATGTGGTAGGGTTGGCTCCGAGAAGTTCTGTGCTGACAAAAAAACCGCCAAGAATTCCTACGGCATCTGAAAAGACCGTTAAGGCCGGAAGCATAAAAAGGCTTCCTAAAAACCTCGGAACAACAAGATGTTTAATAGGGTTGGTAGCCAGGGTCTCAAGGGCATCGATCTGTTCGGTAACCCGCATGGTGCCTAGTTCTGCAGCCATGGCAGCCCCTGCTCTCCCTGCCACAATAAGGCCTGTGAGTACCGGCCCTAGTTCACGTGTCATGGACATTGCAACAACTGTTCCAACAAGGCTTTCGGCGCTAAATCGCTTGAATCCGGTATAACTCTGAAGGGCTAGCACTCCTCCAGTAAAGGTGGCAGTGATTAAAACAACAGGCAATGAATTAACACCTATTTCTAGCATCTGTTTCACAATGCTACGGATATTATACGGAGGTCTCAGCGAAAGCCGGATTGTTTTAACAAGCATGGTCGTCAAACTACCAAGAAGGCCTAGAGGGCGCATAAATACCTCTCCCAGGCGTTCAATAGGACGAAGAATAAAAGTACTCGACTTTTCAGCGCTCAATTGTAATAAACTCTCTTAACACGTTTTCCCACGGATGTAAGAATCTCGTAAGGAATGGTTTCGACAATCTCGGCCATAGTGTCGGCCCAGAGCTTATGCCCCTCTTCTTCTCCGACAAGAATGACTTCGTCTCCAGTAGATACTCCATCGACTTCGGTAACATCCACCATTGTTAGATCCATGCATACGCGTCCGACCACCGGCGCTATTTTTCCACGCACTATTACACTTCCGCGGTTTGATAGAGCTGTGGAAAAACCATCAGCATAGCCTACCGCCATTGTTGCGATAAGGCTTTCTCTTTTAGTGCAAAAAGTCCTTCCGTAACTAATAGAAGTGCCGGATTTAACGTGTTTTAGGGAAATTAGCGTACTTTTGATCGTCATAGCAGGTCTTAGGTCTACGTCCGATTGTTTGCCGGGTACTGGATTGTAACCATAAAGCATTAAACCAGGTCTTACCATATCAAGAAAAGAGTTGTTGAAACGTATAATCGCAGCGCTGTTTGCCATATGCCGGAATCGAATACGAATACCCCTGTCTTGCAGCTTCGAACTAACCAGCTGGAATAACTCTAATTGTGCTTTGGAAACATTTGTATCAGTAAGCTCGGCATCAGAAAAATGGCTCAAAACACCTTCAACAGCAAGCCCGGGCATCTCTGTGATTTTGGCGATAGATTCCACTGCTTCGCCGGGATTAAAGCCTAACCGTCCCATCCCTGTGTCTATCTTTATATGAATAGGGATTCTCGAAGAACGCCTGGTTGCCTCCTGTGACAATGCACAGGCCTGATCAAGGCTCCATACCACCGGGGTAAGATTGTAATCAAAAAAGTAGCTCACTTTGTCAGAAGGTACACCAAAAAGTACCATTACAGGGGCGGTTATACCGGCCTCCCGAATCTCCAGCGCCTCTTCGATATAGGCAACTGCCAGCGCGTGGGCTCCAGCCTCTAACAACGTTCTGGAAACCTGAATTGCCCCATGCCCATAGCCATCCGCTTTTACGACCGCCAGAATCGATCGATTCCCCACAATGGAACGTATCCTTTCGAAGTTGTATCGAATCGCGCCCAGATCAATATGGGCTGTGGTGTAATTCAGTTGTTTTTCCCTTCGTTCTTCTTTGCTTCCTCTTCTTGGTTTACATCGTTGTTAGGAGTTACGTCAATTTCATCTTTTGCTATTCCTTTTTTGAAGTTTTTCAGGGCTTCGCCCACTCCTTTTCCAAGCTCAGGAAGCCTTTTGGCTCCAAAAAGGACAACAACTATCAACAGTATTAATATTAATTCCCAGTGTCCAAACATAAGAGTCATCCTCCAAATAATACGGCAAAGCCGCAAAGCAAAGCCTTGCACAAGCTGCTAATATTACTACTACAAATTTACTTCGCCGACCCTTATTTTGTCAATGTTTTCCATGTTTTTATAATATGATCCAATGGATTTTTTTAATACTTTGCACTATACTCTATTTTTGCTATTAAATCTGTGTAAAACTAATCAGATAAACATTCATGGGCAAACCAATCCAATGCCGTATATAGGTCTTACCGGTATATTCGGGGCGGGAAAATCTTCTGTTCTTCAGGTATTTGCAAGGCTTGGATCTCTTACAATCGAGGCTGACAGAATTGTACGTAATGTTATTGATAGTGAATCGATTCTGCTTAACAACATTGCCGAGATGTTTGGCAGCGATGTTTTTCTGCCAGAGGGCGGTCTTAATCGTAAATATCTTGCGTCCATAGTGTTTTCAGACGATGTCAAGCGTACGGCTTTGGAGACTCTGCTTCATCCTTATGTGTTTAGGTATGCTGAGTCTCAAAAAAAGGAAGCGTATAAAAAAGATGCCAAGCAGATAATTATATTTGAAGTTCCGCTACTTATAGAAACCGGTTACAACAATTCTATGGACAGTGTGATTGTCGTTACATGTCATATTGAGCAAGTATTTAGCAGGTTGAAAGAACGTGGATTTTCAAAAAAAGAAATCGTGGCGCGTTTAAAAAAACAGTTGAGCCAGGAAGAAAAAGCAGCTCAAGCAGACTATATTATAGATAACAGCGGATCGGAGAATGAAACAAAACGGCAGGTGGAGGAAGTTTACAGGAAAATTGCCGGGAAATTGTTATAATAAATATTTACTTCTTTTGCTTTCTTTATAAAAGAATGTAACTATTCAGGTCTCCCCCCTTTGGAAAAGGGAGATTGTATAATTAGTAAGTTTTCCAAATCCCCCCTAACCCCCCTTTGCTAAAGGGGGGAATGAATAGCTGAATAGTTACTAAAAAAATAAAAATGCACTTTGAATGAATAAATCACTTTTCTATAAAAATGCCTCGGAGTCTGTGTTCGACACTATTGGAAACACACCGATGGTTAAAATCAATAAACTGGTTAAGGATGATTGGGCTGAGATTTATGCCAAAATAGAACTTTTTAACCCATGTGCTTCTATAAAAGACAGGATGTGTCTTTCGATGATTGAAGCTGCCGAGAGACAGGGAAGTATAAAACCCGGGGACACAGTTGTCGAGCCGACATCAGGAAACACTGGAATAGGATTAGCGTTTGTTTGTGCTGCAAAAGGATATAAACTTATACTGACAATGCCGGATACGATGAGTGTTGAGCGTAGTAATATACTTAAATCTTTCGGCGCGAAGTTAATTCTTACTGAAGGTAAAGAGGATATGGCAGGCGCTGTTAAAGAGGCTGAGCGTTTGGTAGAGACAAAGGGTTACTTTCAACCTCAACAGTTCAAGAACCCTGCCAACTCTGAAGCTCATAGAAATACAACCGCCCTGGAAATCCTGAATCAAGTTAACGCACCTGACGCATTTGTTGCCGGAGTAGGTACTGGCGGCACGCTTACCGGTGTAGGAGAGGTTTTAAAAGAACAGATGGGCGATCAGGTATTGATCGTAGCAGTAGAGCCGTCAAAAAGTGCTGTTATTTCAGGAGGCAAACCCGGCCTTCATGCAATCCAGGGGATAGGAGCAGGATTTATACCTGAAGTGCTTAATCAGGATATTATCGACGATATAATTCAGGTCTCGGATGAGGATGCTTATGAAACAACAAAGATGATCATCAGAGAAGAAGGTATCTTATGTGGAATATCTTCAGGAGCAAACCTTTTTGCGGCTATGAAAGTGGCAGAAAAACTTGGCTCTGATAAAAAGGTTGTAGTGATATTCCCGGATACTGGTGAAAGATACTTAAGTACGAAATTATTTGACAACCTCATATAATAATGAAAGATATTTAAGCACGAAACTATTTGATAACCTCGTACAATAATGAAAAACTCATCTACCATAGATACAATAAATCGCAATATCCTTGACACGATAGGGGGAACTCCTCTTCTTAGGATCAGGAAACTTACAGAGCACTTAAGCAGCGGTGTCTCTATTTATGCAAAGCTTGAACGTTTCAACCCTGGAGGTTCTGTCAAGGACCGCCCCGCATATCAAATGATAAAAGATGCGGAAGATTCCGGCGTACTGACAAAAGATAAAATCATGCTTGATGCTACCTCTGGCAATACTGGAATCGCTTATGCCATGATTGCGGCAGTCAAAGGGTATAAGGTGAAAATAGTTATTCCTAAAAATGCAAGTATTGAAAGGAAAAAAATTATAGCAGGCTTTGGTGCCGAAATTATTTATTCAAGTGAATTTGAAGGTTCGGACGGTGCTATTAATCTTGCAAAAAAAATATTCAATGAGAATCCAGATAGGTATTTTTCACCTGACCAGTACAATAATCCATCTAACTGGAAGGCCCATTATCTTACAACCGGCCCCGAGATAATTGAGCAGACTAAAGGCAGGGTGACTCATTTTGTGGCCAGTGTTGGAACCAGCGGTACTGTTATGGGCACAGGCAGGGCGCTGAAAGAATTCAATCCAGAGATTCAAGTGATAGCGGTGCAGCCTGATGATGCCATGCACGGCATTGAAGGTCTGAAACACATGGAAAACTCGATTGTTCCGGGGATTTATGATCAGAGTTTTCCAGATCAAACTATTTTTGTTAACACTGATGAAGCTTATGACACAGTAAAAAAACTGACAACAATTGAAGGTTTAGCTGTCGGGCATTCTTCAGGCGCTGCTATGGCTAAAGCGCTGGAGATAGCTGAAAATATAAAAGAAGGAATGATAGTGGTCATATTTCCAGACGGCGGCGACAGGTATTTAAGCCATGAAATATAATATAAAGATAAATGAAAATATAATTAATGGTATACGCAGACATGCATTAAATACATACCCTGACGAGTGTTGCGGTATTGTGACTAAAAATACAACGCACCAGATATTGCATGAATGTAACAACATACAGAATCAACTTCATTCTGAAGATCCTGTATTACATTCACGAGATGCGCGCACAGCATATGCCATTGACAGAAAAGAGGCTGAAAAAATATTTTCAGATGCAAAGGCCGGTGGTGAAGAGGTTATAGCATTCTATCATTCCCACACAGACCATGATGCATATTTTTCAGAAACTGATAAAGAAGTGCAAACCATCTTTGGAGAACCGGAATTCCCTGGTGCATTACATATTGTTATATCTGTCAAAGATGGAAAGTTTGCTCATATAAAGTCGTTCTTATGGGATATGGTGAAACTGGACTTTATTCCTGTTGATTTTTAGATTTTTATATGTGGTCATTTAAACTGAAGTCCTCTCCGGTTTAATTCGCAAATCCATGATAAAAGTAAAAGTATGTCCTACATGGGCAAATCTGTTTTTTTACAAAACTCCACAAAATTTTCGGCTGCCTCCGGGCTGAATCCGAAGTGAATATGAATATAGCCGCCCAGTGTGTTTTTAATTCGGTAGCCCTCGTGTTTTCCGCTGGAAAGTTTGAAGACACGTTCGATTTCATGCGGCATTTCGTTTATGTCCGAGTAGTGAAATTCATGACCGCGAAGCAGTGTCCCTGACTTACCAAAACAAGATCCTTTTTTTAGCTCGACTTCCCGGTATCCCAAGCGTACCCGTTTTTTACTCATCACCGACCGGGTTGGAAACAAACCGGCCATACTATGAAAGCTCCCTTTGAAATCCGTGATTCCCTCGGTCAGGTACATAAACCCGCCGCACTCGGCGTATGTAACGCCTCCGCCATTGGTCCATTTCTTGACTGATGCCAGCATAGAGGTGTTGGCCGAAAGTTCAGCAGCGTGCATCTCCGGGTATCCGCCGCCAAGGTAGAGCCCGTCTATGCTGGGCGGTAGGCGCTTGTCTGAAAGTGGGCTAAAAGGCAGAAGTTTCGCACCGGCTCTGCGAAGCATCTCTAAGTTATCTTCATAATAAAAGCAGAAAGCCCTGTCCATGGCTACGGCAAGACGCACGTTATTGTAACAGGGAAGGGTTGAGGACTTAGAACCGGGGAGTGAAGAATTAGTGGCTGGTGAACTGATTTCCGCCTCATCCAATATGGCCTTAAGATCGATATGTTCTTTGACTGTATCGGCCAGACGTTCCAGAGTTTCTGCATCTATGGGGTTTTCTATTCCCATACTCAAGCCAAGATGCCGGTGCGGTATTTCGAAACCTGCGTTTTTAGGAAGATAACCAAGCGATTTTGTCTTGCAGTGTTTAGAGACAGACTCTGTAATCATTTTATAGTGGCGCTGGCTACCGATATTGTTAAAGACAACGCCTATGATGTTTAAGTCCGGGTCAAGTGTTTCAAAACCCTTGACTACGGCTGCTGCACTTTCCGCCATGCCTCCGGCATCAAGAACCAGCAGCACCGGAAGTTTTTTAAAAGCTTTTGCAAGCGAGGCGGTGCTTGACGGACCGCCGTCAAAGAGTCCCATAACTCCTTCCACTACTGATACATCTATTTTAGAGCCTCTCGAGTGACGTTCGAAACAGTCCTTTACAAAGGCTTCTCCGCACATCCAGAGATCCAGGTTTCTCGAAGGTCTGCCGGTAATCAGTTGGTGCAGGGTAGGGTCGATAAAGTCAGGCCCGCATTTAAAAGCCTGCACTGCTTGACCTGATTTTTTAAGTGCGGCAAGCAGACCAAGTGTAAGTGTTGTCTTGCCCGAACCGCTACTTGCGGCAGCTATTATGAAAGCTTTATGAGACATTTTTAGCTTTTAAAAAACTATTAATACAAAACCTAAGCTCTTTAATCAGTCGCGAGTTTTCCTTTCGACTGCGCACAGCTATTCTTAGGTAGGAGTCGTTTAGACCATCGAAATTCGAACAGTCACGAAGAAGTAATCCCCGTGTATAGAGCCGGTTTCTGAGTGCTTTGGCTTCTGGGTGGCGAATAAAAAGGAAGTTGACATCTGATGGGATAACTGTAAAACCCATATTGGATAATTCTGACTCCAGTAAGGTTTTTTCCTGTTTGAGCCACTGAATTGTTTCCTTCACAAACACCTTATCTCCAAGGGCCACGTAGGCTGCGCGCTGTGCCAGAGAGTTTACTGACCAGGGATCTTTAGCAGCCTTAAGAGTTGGTATAAGATTTTTTGGGAAAACTCCAAAACCTATTCTAAGACCGGCAAGAGCATGAAATTTAGTAAGAGATCTCAGTACTACAAGATTTTTATAAGAATTCAGAGTGTTTGCTTTTATTGTAGATTCCTCAGGACAAAAATCGATAAAAGCCTCGTCCACAACCAAAATGCATCCTGTTGCTGCTGCTTTATCTGTAATGAAAAGAACTTGATCTTTGCTAAGAACATGTCCGGTTGGATTATTTGGATTGCCAAGAAAAGCCATGTCGCAGCCCTCTATTGACTGAGCGAATCGATTAGGATCTATACGAAATGAATTTTTCTCTTCAAGGTTATTTTTTTTTACATCGGCTCCTGCAATTTTTGCCGCTCGTGAATATTCAGAAAACGAAGGAGCGCTCACCAAGACTGTTTTAGGCTTAAGCGACGATACCATAAGGTATATAAGTTCGTTCGAGCCGTTTCCGCATATAATGCTTGATGGATCGATGTTATATATTTGGCCTATTCTTTTACAAAGTCTGCGGCAGGCAGGGTCAGGATAGGTGCCGAGGTTTTTTAATGATTTTCGAATCTCGGCTTTAACCTTTTTGGATGGACCTAGCGGATTTATCGAGGCGCTAAAATCCATTATTCGGTTGGCCGGTATTTTTTTAAGAGCCTCGGCTGCCGAATATACATCTCCTCCGTGTCCTGTTTTGTCTTCGGTCATAATTATGTCCTCATCATCAGTGATCAGTGATCAGTGAAAAAATAATTGCCAGACTAAAGCCAAGTAGCGATGTGATAATTGTTATAGTCAAGGCGATTTCTGCTCTATTAACTGTAAGCGTATTACAGGATGTTCCTATAAATGGTTTTTCTACTTCCAAGCCGTTGTAAGTGGCTGGTCCACCAAGCCTTACTCCAAGAGCGCCTGCCATTGCCGCTTCTGGAATTCCGCTGTTTGGACTGGTATGCTTATTTCCGTCTTTAAGCATCACAGTAAACGCGGATCGTGCCTCTATACCTTTCACTAATATTGCGGATATAACAATTAAAAGGCCGGTGATTCGAGCAGGAATATAATTACAAAGATCGTCTAGTCTGGCAGCGGCCCAACCAAAATTACGATATTTTTCATTTTTGTAGCCGACCATTGAATCCAGAGTGTTAACAGCCTTATATGTCATTGCAAGCGGCAGGCCGCCCAGCATGTAATAAAACAATGGAGCGATTATGCCGTCTGAGGCGTTTTCTGCTAGTGTCTCAACAGATGCTGCCAGAATAGAGGTGCTCTCAAGTTGCCTGGTATCTCGTCCTACGATCATTGAAAGTGATTTTCTTGCTGTATCAATATTATTTTGCTTTACGGCCTGAATTACATCTCGAACCGACATTATAAGCTCTCGCGTGGCCAATGTTGTGGAAATAAGCCATATGAAAAGCAAACTTCCCAAAATATCAATGAAAGGTGTAGCATCCCAGGCAATACTATCAATTACAACATAGGTAAGACCCCATGTGCCTGCAACGATAATTATCACCAGAAATATTCCGGCTACGCGTTCAATATTTTTCTTCTTAAAAAAATTTTCTAATTCTAAAACTTTTAAAGAGGAAATCAGTTTTTTTTCGACAATATTAATTGCAGCTCCAATAAAACGAACAGGGTGGGGGATAAAACGTGGATCACCGATTGCCAAATCTACCAGGTATGCAAGCGCAAGGGCTCCGGCTGTGTTTATCATCATTAAGGGCGTTTAACCCCAATGGTATTGAATATGAATTTCATATTTATATGTTCGCGTAGAACATCAGCCCAGCGATTTATAGCCTCATTCTTTTTTGCTTCGTAAGATATTGTTTTGCCTGAGGGCTCTAAATTTTTATTTTTTCTAAGCGAGTCTATCAGTTCCCGTCTGAATGCATCGTTATCAAATATGCCGTGCAGATATGTGCCCCAGACCATTTCCTTGGTAGCGCCGTCAGGCATGCCTTCTGCCTTACCCGGTTGCAGGTCTAAAATAGGATTAAGAGACTTGGTTCTGCCCTGGTGTATTTCATATCCTTGTATGGAATTTATCGCGTTTTTGATGCCGGGTGGTGGTGTCAGGACATTTGCTGTTACCCGGCGAGTAATTTTTTCCTTTTCGATAATCGTGATCGTATCCAAAAGACCCAGCCCTTCTATCTCTGGGTGCTGGCTCTCGATACAGTTAGGGTCCAGTATCTTCTGGCCGAGCATTTGGTATCCTCCGCATATGCCGATAATCGGTATCCCTCGTTTTGCGCAGTCTGTTATTACAACGTCGATTCCGGTTTTTTTGAGCTTGAGAAGATCCTTTACAGTATTCTTTGTGCCAGGCAGGATGATAA
>CAYWZR010000059.1:0-11218 GCA_964462885.1 uncultured Nitrospirota bacterium | reverse complement strand
GGATAACTTAGCACATGTTTGAATTTATATCAAGACAGTGTTTTATTATCGAACACAGGTTGGGGGTGTAAAGCTTTCGGAGTCTTCAAAGACTTCTTGACTACGGCGGACTTACGCCTCCCAAAGCCCTTCGCGCGAGCGAATTTCTCAGGCATAATCATACTCAACGCCTCGACAGGATTGCATTACCCTGGGCGTACGATGCGACTAGCTTCTGCCGGAATTGAGTTTGACGCTTATCTGCATCTGCAGAAGCCTGACTCCGTGGGGAGGGGAATAGACTTTAAAAATACCGGACAATATTCATTGCGTAGCTTTGGGTTAATCACAAATCCTAAGAAATTCGTTTACGTCCAGGATTTGAATGTTATCAACTTTTTTAAGATCCAGTAAATGGCTATCCCCGGATACAATAAACTTAGCACTTGATTCTAAAGCTAGTTGGCTAAATATCAAATCATCCGTATCCCTCCTAGAGCCTCTAAAAAGGTCATTCCGGCAGTCCTTACTTAAGCCGGAATCCAGTTTTTGTAATATTTTTGCAATGCTTTCTGGATGCTGGATCAAATACGGCATGACAACACAAAAACATTTATAGACAGATTCTAATGACAGGTTTAGCCCACTTCCGATTATTGCCCAGAATATACCAACCAACCTGTATAATTGATATAGATGCAAAATTTAATACTAAAAGCTGACCGACCGGCTTTCGGTGGACTGTTTATCAGCAGGCACGAAGGTAAGGTGGTAATGATAAAGGGAGCTCTTCTTTCGGATGAGACAGTTGAGGTTACTATCGATGATGAAAAGAAAGATTATATTACAGCCTCGGTCAGAAAAATTATAGAGCCCTCGCCTCACAGAATAGAACCTGCGTGCAAATACGTTGGTGCATGCGGTGGATGCCATTTTCAACACATACCATATAATTTGCAAATAAAGATTAAAGAAGAAATTCTAAGAGATTGTTTGAAGAGATTGGGAATGATAGAAACAGATTTATCCAAACCGATTATTAATACCAGCCCGTGGAACTACAGATTAAGAGGGCAATTCAAGGTATCCCGTGGTAAGGCCGGATTCTATAAAGCACATTCAAGGGAAATTGTTGATATTGATAATTGTCCTATCATGGAAAAAAAGATAGTTGTTTTTTTTCAGAAAGCAAAGGGTCTGCTCAAAGGAATAAATATCAAAGAATTACATATAACGGCTGGCGAATCTATTATCGCATTAATCAAGGCTCCAGAACTAAGTAAATCCGTGGCTCAGTGGAGCAGGCTGGCCGCAGGTTTTTTGAATGCAGGATTTGCAGGGATTTTTATTGAGGCTAAAAACAAAAAGCTATTAAAATTTGGAGCCATCTATTCAGTCTTTCATCTTGCAGGCCTGAAATATACTATATCGCCTATGAGTTTTTTTCAAAGTAATTGGAAGCTGAACCAGCAAGTTGTCTCATTTATCAACAACAAACTGCAACCCATTAAAGGCAAGACAGTTTTGGATCTCTACTCAGGTGCGGGTAATTTTTCCATGCCTGTAGCAGCAGGAGCTGAAGTAACTGCGGTCGAAGAGAATCCATTTGCCATAGAAGACGGCAGGAGAAATTTAGAGATCAACAACATTAGTAACTGTAGATTTATTTGTTCCACGACAGATAATTTTCACTCGGAGAATCGGTTCGATATAGTAATTCTTGATCCGCCAAGACCGGGTTTGTCAGGTAAAGTAATCAATAGAGTGCTTACATTAATGCCGGAGAGGATTGTTTATTTATCCTGCAACCCTTCAACGTTCTCAAGGGACTTGAGAAGACTGGCCAGCAAATACGACATCGAGTCGATAAGAATGATTGATTTTTTCCCGCAGACGTACCATATAGAGTCACTGGCCTTTTTGAGTTTGAGATAAAATTATGTCAATGGATAAAAGAGGGTAAACCATAATTTTACCTTGATACCATAGCCGAAAAGTTCGCTCGCTTGACAAGCCAAAAGAGAGCAAATTAGACTACACATTAAAAGTTTATGAATACAGATAAAAAACTTTCCCCGGCAAAGCAAATACCAGCAAAAGAACGTCTTATTATTGCTCTGGATCTCCCCAGCCACCAGGAGGCGCGGGATTTTGTTGAACTTCTTGGTGATTCCGTGTCTTTCTATAAACTCGGTCTCGAACTGTTCATGGCAGGAGGATATTTCGAACTTGTCACATGGCTTCTTGAGAAAAATAAAAAGGTATTTGTCGATCTTAAGTTTTTCGACGTACCTGAAACCGTTGCCCGGGCTGTCAGGCAGCTTAAGGACCGGGGAGTCTCTTTTGCAACAGTACACGGAAATGACGCTATGATGGCAGCGGCAGCGGCAGAGAAAAATGGCTTGAAAATACTAGCGGTTACCGTGCTGACCAGTCTGGACAGGGGGGACATGGACGACCTGGGTTTTCAGTGCGACGTAGAGGAATTGGTCCTCTCCCGTGCACGGCGTGCTCTAGCGCTTGGCTGTGATGGAGTTATATCATCAGGAGTTGAAGCCCCTAAGCTTAGAAGTGAACTTGGTGAGCGTTTTCTTATTGTATCGCCTGGCATACGGCCCGTGGAAAACTGCTTGACGGATGACCAAAAACGAGTTGTAACCGTTGAGGAAGCGTTTCGTAATGGCGCAGATTATATTGTTGTGGGCCGCCCTGTGCGTAATGCCTCGAACCCTAAAGAAGCAGCTGAGAAAATACAAAATACAATTGCTTCTGTATTTTTATAGATTATGTACAACTATTTTGAACTAGTGGGGCATGAAGTGGAAGTCATGGCAAGCGGCATCCTCTATCGCGGTCGACTAGTTGAGATGGGTGAAGAAAATCTGCACATGGAGTCGTCTTACGGCTGGATCACCATCCCCATGGAACGAGTAACAAATGTGACGCCTGCTGACGGTGAAAAGCAGTAACAGTCACAATCAAGCGCTGGTTGAGTGGAAGTTGGAGTAAAAGTAAAGGTAAAAAAAGTAAAGGTAAGAATTTCAAAAGACTTCAGATCCCTGTTTCAGGGATCTTTTTTAGAGTGGTTTAGCTTGTATATAAAAACCAAAATTTCGGCTACTGCCTTGTAAAGAGTGGCTGGAATTTCTTCATGTAGTTCAAGGGTGGCCAGAATCGCAACTATATCCGGCTCTTCCCGAACAGGAATATTATGCAGGCGGGCCGTTTCGATTATTTTTTCGGCAATCTTTGCTCGGCCCTTTGCGACTACTTTAGGAGCCGTTCCCCTAGATGCGTCATACCTTAGGGCCACTGCTTCTTTTCTGTGATGTTTTTGTCTTTTCATGCTTTCCGGCTTATAATCTGGCTGCTGTTTTTTGGCGAAGATGGCTCGGGTTCAGGCTCTGCCTTGCTCAGGAATATTTCAGCTACCGGCAGCTTCTCGGCTCGAACCTGGGCTCGGAGAGATTCAAGGTTAGACTCTATAAATTCGTAAGTTTTATCATCTTTTACTGCAAAGCCTATGGCCAGTGATTTGCCGGATTGGATAGCATCAGCCCGTATATGCCCCAGGCGTGACATATCGAGTGACAGGGTCACCCGGTAGCGCTTCGGCGTATTACTTTCATTCTTTTTCTCTTCCTTTTCTTCGGAAATAATAAGTTTCGACCTGCTGAATTCACCTGTGAGTGGAACAGAAACAGTTGTAGAAGCACCAGAGTCCTGGACAATAAGATTCATTGCCTGTTTAGACTCAATTTCTCCGATTTCAGCCCTGGCGGCAAGCTTGAGACTGGCGGAGAGAACCTGTATTTCCTCGGAAAATATGTTCGACAATCGGCCTTTAACAACCTTGCTCGGATTTTGTAATAACTCAAGAATTGCTCGGAGTTTAAGTAGAAGAGCTTTCAAGTCTTGAGAAACATCTTTTCCAGCAGCAAGCCTTGCTTCAAGAAACATCCCGGAGTTTTCAACAAGCTCTTTGACTGCGGCGCCATTTAGTCCTCTGGTAAAACCTTCAGCCCGGAGTCTTCCATCAAAGATTTGAATCTCTTTTGCGATGGATTGTATTTGTTCTGCCAGCTCAGGTCGAAGGTTTTGGGGTAGACTAGCTAGCCTGAGGAGTTCTGTTGTCAGCCTCTGTAATTGCGGAGCTAAACCTACCGCAGTTCTGCCGCCGCCAATCAGGCCTTTAAGAGTTTCAGCAATCGGTTGAGCTCTGTTATCTGGGAAGGCTTGCGTCTTCAGATTAATCAAACCAGGCGCAGTCTCAACCTTTACTCGAACTGTTTCGCCAATCTGTACATTTAAAGATGTCTCTGCAAGGAGCATCCGTCCACCTCCGATATCAAGTCGTACCTTGCCGCCATCAGAAAAACCCTCTACCCGTGCAATAAGTATTTTTCCTGCCTGGAGTGCAGTTGTTGTGCGATTAGCCAGGAATACGGTCGGTTTAAGAATCTGTAGGGTTTTCATGAATACTATATCGGTGATTTTGGTGTGTGAATAAAGCTGGTGTAGTATCTTAAAGTGTTTAAAGTTTTCGGATAATCATTCTGCTTTTATATAGAACTCACTAGAGTCTGTTTGTAAGCGCTAACTCCTTGTTTTGTAATAATAATTTCATTGTTTTTTAGAATAAAAAACATATGCAAGCAGAGGGGCATAAAATCCAAGCTACTCAATAAATCAAAGAATTTTTGACAGTTCAAAAAACGGAAAACTAAATGTCGAAGTCTTTTTGAAAGACGAAACCATCTGGCTGGCAAAAAAAGTTATCAGTTGCCTGGAAAATTAAAAGCAACAATAAGCGAGCATATCAAAAAAATGTGAAGAATAAAAACTGGAGTTCTTCACACTATTATGAGCGAAGATGCCTCTAATGATATGATAAACTTATAAATTGTTGTTGGCTGAAACCTTTGATATGATTATCAGGTCTACTTTGGCTTGATATTGTTTTCTGCTTGGATTGACAGAGTATCCTTTCTATGTTATTTTTCTGCTAACTACGCGGAGCTTGTATGTATAACCATTTTGCATATAATATTTTTATAAAAAAAGTATGACTGAAAACAAACAAAAATTTACTCTCATAGGCGATATTATCCAAGCACTCACTCGATCGCAGAAAACTTTGAAGATGTACCCTCAGAATAATCCCGTGTACACAAAAGCCATTGACGATGTTTTCACGCGTTTAAACGATTTTATCGTTGAAAACGGACAGCTGATATTTAGATTCAAACAGAATGAAATACTTGTAGAGGATACTGTTGTATACGAAAATAAAGCTCGGCAGGATAACCTTGCGTTATTTTTCTTCAGGGACGGTATCAGAGAAATCACCTTCAATGCCGGATTGTCACGTGAAGAAATCGAGACCTTCCTAACGATAACAGCAAAAGATTTCGATAGTCAGTGTCTGGATGACGATATGGTAACTCTTTTGTGGGAAAAAAATTTAAAACACATAGATTACGTTGCAACCGATGAATTTATTCTGGATGAGAAATATGATGCAAACGTTGACAATAGCACCAAAAAAACTGCCGAAAGACAGGCAGATAAAAGTCTGGAGAAAGCATATCAGGAAGCTATAAATACCCAGCAGGCTATGGAGGGAAGGAACGAAATAGCAATTCTCTCTGAAGAAGATCTTGATATGCTTGCAAAACTCAAGGAGTGTGAAGAATTTAGATCCGGTTTGCCTATGTTTATCGATATCTTATTCGAAGTAATACTGAAAAGTGAAAACTCCAAGAGCTTTGAGGAGACGGCTGGCTTTATTAATGAAACCTACAAGTACTGCTTTCGGCGAGCCGAATTTGAACATGCGTTGTATATCCTTGAGAGTGCTAAAAAGACAGCCTCTTCTGACTATGCTCAATATGTGCAAAAAGATTTCCTTAAAAGCATTGCCATCTCTGCCGGAGAGATAGATGTAATTAATGAGATGGGTGAGGTTCTAGATAGCGAGATACCGGTAAGCGAAGATGCGTTTATAAAATGCGCCAGATTTATGGACTCTTCGGCAATCGCTCCGATGTTAGATCTTCTTGGAAAACTTCAGACAATGCGTGCTCGACGACTCATGATAGATGTCCTGGCTGTTTTGGGTAAAAAAGATATAGTTGCAATAACAAAGGGACTCAAGGACAGTAACTGGTTTGCTGTCCGAAATACCCTGTATATTCTTGGCAAGATAAATGACAAAAAATCTATAGAAATGCTGGGTGAATGCATCAGACATCAGGATACGCGTGTACGAAAGGAAGCCTTTAGTGTGCTTGGCTCTATGGGTGGTTCACATATTTTACCACACATCAAATCCGGTCTTTCCGACCCGGATCCATTGCCCAGGATGGCTGCAATAAAAGCATTTAACGGATTTGAGTCATCTGATGTTGCCATGAGGATAATTTTGGACGAAATAAGCACAAAGGAATTTGTTGCAAAAGACTATACGGAGAAGAGGGAGTTCTTTCACGTTCTTGCCCAGTGGAAGAAGCCTGAAATATCGGATTTTTTATTAAAAACACTTAAACACAAAACATTACTCAGTCGTGCCAGAAATGACGAAATGAGGGCTGCTGCTGCATACGGGCTCAGCCTGATGAAAAATGCCAGTGCTTTTATCAGCCATATCAAGAAAGCCGAAAGCAGTGGCGGCCAGCTACTTAAGGATGTAGCTACTGAAGCTCTGCTTAGGATAAAAGACAGTGTTTGAATTTTCAAAATCTTATTCCCATTCCATGTTTAAAGAAGCAATAAACAATATTGCCGGATTGATCAAGATATCGCAGATTCACGATACATCCAATGTGGCGGTATCAAAATCTCTTTTAAAGTTTCAGATAGTCGCCAACGAAATAATTGAAAACAGCGGTAACCTGAGTCTTAGAGTGGTTGGTGATTTCATGTTTGTAAACGATGAGCGCCTAAGGTATTCGCAGGATTTAACGCTTAACTGCGACTTCATGGTCAAGGAAATGAAAAAGCGGGATGTGGGTGAAATTACGTTCCTTAGCCATCTATCCGACACAGAAATACAGCTTTTTGCCTCAGCATTCATAGAGGCAGGCACTTCGCTTAGCCCTTTTGAAACCTTTAATGATCGCCTGGCAGGTAATAAATTTTTTCTAAGCCGACTTAAGGAGTCGGGTGAAGAAACGCTTGACCGCCGCAAAATGGCGAAACGTTCGTACTTCAATGCTGTCTCCTATACCAAAAGCATTATGGAAAAAGTCAAAACCGGGGAAAGAATCAATTTACGAAAGGCTAAAAGAGTGGTCGAGTCGTTGGTCGACCAGGTGGCGAATGAGAAATATCTTCTCCTTGGAATGACCTCCATCAAGGATTATGACGAGTATACCTACTGTCATTCTGTTAACGTAAGTATTTTGGCAATTGCTTTGGGCCAAAGGATAAATTTAAGCCGATACACTCTTGAACAACTTGGTATAGCCTCATTTTTTCATGATATAGGAAAGGTAGAGATTCCAACGGAAATACTAAATAAACCCACAAGTTTTACAGAGCAAGAATGGAAAATTATGAGGCAACATCCGCTTATCGGGCTAAAAGCAATACTGCGTCTCAAAAATTTGGATGAAACAACGATGAAAAGTGCTATAGTTGCCTTTAAACACCACAAGGATTACGACGGAAGCGGCTACCCTAAAACCAGAACCGACCTTGGCCATGACTTATTAAGTGAGATAGTAACAATCGCAGACCGATACGACG
This sequence comes from uncultured Nitrospirota bacterium, assembly GCA_964462885.1. Lineage (GTDB taxonomy): Bacteria > Nitrospirota > Thermodesulfovibrionia > SZUA-242 > SZUA-242 > JALUUO01. The sequence continues at coordinate 3,490 of CAYWZR010000059.1, read as the reverse complement.
CTATGACAGCCTCCAGGGTTTATTCACGTGTTCCGTCTTCACCCGATAGAGCGCTCAGCATTTTATTGGAACTTGCCGGCACACATGTTAACTATGCCCTTGTTAAGGTCTTTGTTAATATGGTGGGAGTATATCCTCAGGGAAGTCTTGTGCTTCTGGACACTAAAGAACTTGGACTTGTTTTTGAGGCAAATTCCGATCCTACACTACTGGACAGACCAAGAGTTGTGATAGTGATTGATCGAAACGGAAAAAGTATATCCCTGCCAAACAGCTTCACGGTCGACCTCACCGAGAAAGACGCTTCAGGTAGTTTTATTAGGTCTATTGTGCGTACTCTCGATCCTAACAAATTTGGCATCAATCTGTCGGAATTCCTTTTATAGTTTTTTACAAAAAAGATTGTACGCAAAGCAATCACAAAATATTTTTTGAATCAGGGCAACCACGGGGTGCCCCTACGGTGTTCAGAATTTCGAAATTTTGGAAATTCGAAATTATTGTAGGGGCAGGCCCCTGTGCCTGCCCTTATGTCTCAGTGACTGTGGGGCTTTGATGTTACACTAAACATCTTTATCGGTACTTCCCTGCCTTTCACTTTCACTGTGTCAACCTCGCACACAAGCATATCGATATGTCCTATTATGTTTTTATCTATGAGTTTGGCTATTTTTTCGTACGTATATTGAGTTATAAGAATTCTGGTGTCGTATTTTCTGGTCATGCCCTCGACTCTTGCACCCAGATTGACGTGATCACCGATCACTGTGTAATCCATTTTTTTATCTGCTGAACCTATATTGCCGATAAGCACAATACCTGTGTTAATACCTATTCCGCAGTCCAAAATATACTTGCCTTCAGATCTCCATTTTTCCTGAAGAGTGTTAAGTCTCTCAGACATCTCCAGGGCGCATTTTACAGCAAGTTCCGCATGACCTGGCTGCTCAAGCGGAGCACCCCAGAAAGCCATTATTTCATCGCCAACAAATTTATCGAGCGTGCCGTCCCATTTGAATATTACGTCTGTCATTTCTTTAAAGTATTCATTTAGCATTGATACAACTTCTTCAGGTTCTCTGGTTTCCGAAAAAGATGTAAAACCTGCTATATCTGCAAACAAAACAGTAACCTCTCTTCTGTAACCGCCAAGTCCGACTATATCCGGGTTATTTATCAACTCTGTCACTATCTTTGGAGATACATAGCTAGAAAACATTCTTCTTAGTTGCTTAGCTTTTTTTTCTTCTACAAAATATTTATATGCAGCAAAAGTGCCAGATATAATAAACAGGTTTGAAAAAGGATATATGAAATTAAGATACGTGCTTTGGTATGTGAATAGATACTGATTGAACAAAACAAAAAGCAGAATCATCAGTATTGAAAATCCGATACCAAAAACAGCCCTCACAGCAGGAAGCAAAAAAGAGAGAAACACACCTGATACAATTATCAAAGTGGATACCATCGAAACAGGAACAGATTTTATGAATTGCCTGTTAAGAATGTTCTCAACAACAGTCGCGTTTTTCTCCACGGCAGGAATCCTTGCTGAAAATGGAGTTACCATAAAATCATAGGTTGATATAGCTGATGTTCCCAGAAATACGATGTTATCGTCAAATATTGACGGGTGAATTTTGTCATCCAGAACATCTGCAGCAGATATGTATCTGAAACTGTTTTCCGAGCCAATATAATTTATTCGCATTCTTCCCGCCGAATCGGCAGGTATAAATGTTTCACCGAGTATTACTCCTTTCCCTCCCTGTATAGTGATGTCCTGGATATTTTTTTTCATGGCAATCGCGGCTGTCATAAGAGAAAGAGAAGGATAGTAATCATCTTGATACTGGATGTACAGATGCTCCCATCTTAATTTTCCGTCCATATCCGGTGGACTTATCACATGCCCAAGAACAGCATTTGAATAAATTTCGGATATAGCAGACTTAAACTTGTAAACCTCCAGGGTTTTATTTTTAAGCCTGGATTGATTCTTTACCTTCAGGATCGCACTATCAAACAGGTAATCGGGAGCTTCTTTAACTCCGCTGTTGTCCATATCAAACCCGACCGCAATTACTATTTTTTCATCACCTTGTTTTAACGCAGTTCCTAGCGCACTGTCTCTTTCTTCTGTCTCACGCTCCGAGTAAAATATATCTACCGCAACAACAGAGGGGTTACCTGAGATGATTTTATCTATTAGTTTGGCTTGGACACTTCTGGGCCACGGCCAGCGACCATATTTTTCGAGGCTTTTATCGTCGATCGTTACAATCAGAATGTTTTTCGGAACAGAAGGAGGATTTAAAATATTCCTTAACAGGAATCTGTAGTCAACGATAAGAGATTCTATGGTTTCATCCACGGCCCTGGGGGACTTGAGGTTCAATAAAAAGAATAGGACTGTAAAGACAATGCCGGCAACAGTTATCGGATTTATTTTTTGGGTCACAACATTAAGCTAAGTGCTAGAAAGTGCTAAAGGCAAAGGGCTTTGAATTTACACCTTTTGTTACCCTTTGCCTTGCACTTTCACAGAACGTTTTAATGACTGCTGCTGCCGGTAGTAGTGGACTGCTCGATGAGGTTAGTATCAATATTTCCCGCCTCATCTACTGCCCTTACCACAAAATAATATGTAGTTGAAGATAGCAGGCCTGTTACCGAGTATGTTACCGCCCCAGGAACTGTTGTGTAACTTGCTGTCGTGAAGTTCTGACCTCCTGACGTCGTTGACATATAAACAAGGTACACAATATTGGCAGATGCTGACAGATCATCCGTGGCCGCTGTCCAGCTAAGATCGATTTGTGAGCTTGACACTGCCGTAGCTCCGGCCACTCCTCCAAACGCTGGCGGCTGAGTGTCCGGTGTTACAGCAGACCTTTCAATGGTGTTGGTATCGACGTTGCCTGCTTCATCTCTGGCCCTTACCACAATAAAGTATTCTGTTGCCGATTGAAGCCCTGTTATCGTATATGTGATTACTCCGGCGCTTGTCGCAAAATCAGGCACCGCGAAGTTCTGTCCGCCCGATGCTGTCGAGGTATAAACAAGATAGGTGATGTTGGCAGATGCAGATGTATCATCCGTAGCCGCAGTCCAGCTAAGGTCTATCTCCAACGTGGTTGTCGAAGCGGTGGCTGTCTCCAGGCCTCCAAACGTGGGTAGTGTAACATCAGTTGGAGTCAGTGTTGTTGCTAAATACTCTACGATGTTGCTGTCAACGTTACCTGCCTCATCCCTGGCTCTTACCACAAAATAATAGTCGGTTGTAGGATTTAAGCCTGTTACAGAATATGTTGTCGCTCCAGGAGATGTTATAAAACTCGGTATCGTGAAATTCTCTCCGCCTAGTGTCAGTGACACGTATATAAGATACTCTATGTTCAAAGAGGTTGTTACATCATCCGTAGCTGCTGTTACCGTCCAATCCAGGTCTATCTGTGTAGTTGATACCGTATTTGCCGAGGCAAGC
>CAYWZR010000058.1:0-11253 GCA_964462885.1 uncultured Nitrospirota bacterium | reverse complement strand
AATCCAATTCAAAGCTGAGCGCGAAAAACGCAAGTTATTTTGTGACAAGCCCTAAACCAACACCCAATGTAATTCCAGGACTTTTCTATTTTAAACTGAGATTCACTGAATATATCCCAGTGCTTTAAGTCTATCAAGAGCATCTTTATCTAATTGATTGTGTGAACCAACTCCCGTCTCAGAGGGCGACTCATCCTTCACAGTCGTAAGCCATTGATCCAGACGTCCTTTTAGACCTACTCCCACCGCAGCATCTTTACTGTAAAGATTTTCATTTTCTTCAGGATCTGTCGAGATATTGTAAAGTTCATGTTTTCCGGAAGTAGAACTTATAAGTTTCATGTCGTCTGAAAATACAGCTCGTTCAATACGGTAAAATCGCCTACCCCAGCTGATATTTTTACGGGTCGAAAATGACTCGCTTATCACAATCCTGTCGTCCCCCTGCTTAAGTTTCAACAGGCTGGTACCTTGTATATTTTCAGGTATTTCATATCCTAAGGTATCTAAAACAGTCGGCATAATGTCAACAGCGCTGACAAAGGTATCAATTACTTCCTGCCTTGAGATGCCTGGATATTTAATAACAAGAGGAACGTAGACCTGGTTTTGATAAACCGAGTTTCCGTGCTGTATAAGGTCTTTCTCTCCGAAAGCCTCACCATGGTCAGAAGTGACTATAAAAAGAGTATTATCATAAAGCCCGGTTTCTTTCAGCCTGCTGATCAATGCGCCTATATGAAAATCCATATAAGCGATTCCTCCATCGTACTGGGATTCTAGATGCTGCCGCTCTTTATCTGTAATTTTTCTCTTTAGACTCATTACCTGTTCTTCCAAAGCGTTAAAATCAGATGGACTGAACGTTTCATCCTTACCAGGAAAAAGTTTATCATATGGCGTTGGAGGCATATATGGTCCATGAGCATCCATATAATTTATGAACAGAAAGAATCGTTCATTTTTTTTATTTACATCATCCAGCAGAGTAAAAACCTCCCTATTTATATCTTCAGCTCTGCGATATACCATGTAGTAATCGGATGGTGATGTGAAATTCGAGAAAAAAGTATGGATGCTCTGTCTGAGGTAAAATGGGCGCGTTTTTCCAAGAAAATGTCCAAGAAATGGAACCAACGACCGGTAATCATAGTACTGAAAGCCCTGACTCGAGCCATAACTATCTGAAAGATATCCATAATTTGCAACAACTGCCATTGTTGAATAGCCTTTAGCTGAAAGCGATTCAGCAAGTGTATAAAATTTATCTGCAAGAGGCATGCTATAAGGCCATAGCTCAGTACCTCCTAACTCATCATCCGAAGGAGTAAGTGTTTCAAACGTATGATGCGCACCGTGACTTCTCGCATAAAGTCCTGTAAGGATGGATGCATGGGAGGCTAGAGTCATGTCTGAGGCAGAGATTGATTTTTTGTAAAGAGTAGCCTCTTGTGATAATTTTTTAAGATTGGGAGTGGTGTCTCTTTCATATCCGTACAATGAAAGATGATCCGCTCTGACAGTATCCATGGTGATCAGTATAATGTTTGGCTTACTTGAACTTGAACTTGAACTTGAATCTTTAAATGACGATACTGAGTTTCGATCTGTAGTAAGTGTAAGTGGCGCCTGTTTTTGAAACAATCCGATACCGAAAATAAGCATAAAAACAGGAACTAGAAAAGCGAGAGTTCTACCTGGAGCGAGCAACTGTATTCCTGTTGATTTATCGATCCAGCGTTTCCCGGCAATCTTATAAATAAAAAATGAAACCAAAAATACAGTGATAGGATAGAAGAGAGAAGCTACAGCTTTAACCATCATTGTCTGGTGGCTAAAGGGTTTATAGGGAACCCACGGCAGGATGCCAAACAACGCAATGGTAACGGTCCATGGATTTACGATGAAACTCAATTTTTGATACCATAAAAAAGACTTGGCGCTAAAAAGTAATGCTAACAATAGCAAAATTGAAAGAGCAAAAGAAGGCAGCAGGTTAATGCTGGGATAATCACTAAACATAGATACATATCCAATGTTTAAATCAAAAACCAGAATAACGGTAGCGACAGCCGCCAATCTAAAAAATATCGATGATTGCTCCTTATTTAGCAAACTTTTTCTAGCAGTAGCTACATGTAAAAGAAAGCCGGACAAACCTCCCAAAACCAAACCAATAAGCGGATAAATAAAAAATAACAGAATCGTGAATCCCTGGTGAACAGGAGTAAAGGAATGAGATGGTTTTATACTCCATGGCACTATGGATGTAAAAAAGTATTCAACCACCGCATAAACCATCCAGGCTATCAAACCATAGACAGAACCGGTATATACGCTCCAGCGAGTTGTTTTAGTATTCATGGATTTTTGATTTAGTGATACGAAATTGAAAGGTAAAGTCAGTCGTAGGCAAATAGAATCTTTTCGTTTTCCAGTCTGATATGTACTGTACCACCTTTTTCCAGCCTTCCAAACAGAAGTTCATCCGCAAGCGGCTGTCTTATCTCTTTCTGAATAAGACGCCACAGCGGGCGGGCACCATAGGCAGGATCATGCCCCTTTTCGGCAAGCCACGATCGAGCTTCCCCGGAAAGTATAAACGTAACTTTCTTTTCTGAAAGCTGTACCTCAAGCTCTGATATAAACTTATCCACCACTTGCTCCATGGTGGCTGTATCCAGTTGGTTGAATGCGATAATGGCATCCAGTCTGTTTCTAAATTCGGGGCTGAACGTACTCTTGACCTCTCTGCTTACTGCACCGGATTTGCTGCTGTATTGAGATTTATCGTTTGTACTGTCGCCTGCAAATCCTATGTTTCCTTTAGCAAGTTCCTGAGCCCCTGCATTGCTGGTCATTATTAGAATTACGTTACGAAAATCCGCCTTTTTGCCGTTGTTGTCTGTAAGGGTTGCGTAATCCATCACCTGAAGTAAAATGCTAAACATATCCTGATGAGCCTTCTCAACTTCATCCATCAGAAGTACCGCATACGGGTTTTGTGTGATGGCTTCGGTTAAAAGACCACCCTGGTCAAAACCCACGTATCCTGGTGGAGCCCCGATAAGGCGAGAAACAGCATGCCGCTCCATGTATTCACTCATATCGAACCTCAGAAAACGCACACCCATGATTTCGGCAAGCTGCTTTGCTACTTCCGTCTTGCCCACACCTGTAGGCCCGGTAAGCAGAAAAGAACCTACAGGTTTGTCTGGGTGTGAAAGACCGGCTCTTGAAAGCTTAATTGATGCTACAAGGGCTTCGATAGCCTTATCCTGGCCAAAAACAGAAAGTTTTAGGTCTCGTTCTAGATTTTTTAGGTTTGTTTTATCCGTGGCCGAAACGCTTCTTGAGGGTATGCGAGCTGTTTGAGCCACTATCTCTTCTATCTCTTTTACTCCAATTGCTGCTTTTTGTCTGGTCGGCGGTATTAATCTCATTGCTGCCCCTGCTTCATCTATAACGTCTATAGCCTTGTCCGGCAGTCTTCGATCATTAATGTACTTGGCCGAAAGCTCAACAGCAGTTCGGATAGCAATTGGTGTGTAGCGAACTCCGTGGTGTTTTTCGTAGTGTGGCTTGAGACCTTTTAGTATTGCGACCGCTTCCTGCACATTCGGCTCGGTAATCTCAATCTTATGAAAACGGCGCGCAAGCGCTCTGTCTTTTTCGAAATAGTTGCGGTACTCCTGATAGGTTGTAGAACCGATAAATCGAATTTCGCCAGAGGCGAGTTCCGGCTTCAGAATATTTGAAGCATCCATGGAACCGCTGCTTGTGGCGCCTGCGCCCACAATTGTATGTATTTCGTCTATAAACAAGATTGAGTTTTCAGATTTCTTAAGCGCTTTCAGCACTCCCTTAAGACGCTGTTCGAAATCTCCGCGATACCTGGTTCCGGCAAGAAGAGCTCCCATATCCAGCAGGTACAACTCAACGCCTTTAAGCAAATCAGGAACATTATTTTCGTGTATTCTAAGTGCCAGGCCCTCGGCCAGGGCAGTTTTACCTACGCCTGGGTCCCCAACATACAGGGGATTGTTTTTCGTGCGGCGGCAAAGTGTTTGTATGGTGCTTTTGAGTTCAAACTTACGTCCGATCATGGGATCTATTCGCCCGGCGGCAGCTTTTTCTACAAGATTAACGGTGTATGCCTCAAGCGGTTTTTTTGATGGAGGCGGCTCCTCACTACCGAAACGAACGATGTCATCATCGTCATCTAAATAATGTTCGGATTCTTCATCAAAATCATCCATAGCAGAAATTCCATTTGCAAGGTAATTGATTACGTCAAAACGAGTTACATCAGCCTGTTCTAGAAAGTAAACCGCGTGAGAATCAGGCTCGCCATAAAGGGCCACTAACATGTCTCCGCCGGTTATCCGATTTTTGCCGGAACCCTGGGTATGAACCGCTGCGCGCTGAAGAACACGCCGAAAAGCCATGGTGGGCTCTGGCGTTACATCTGGTCCCTCTGGAAGACTAATAAGGCCGTTTTCCAGGAAATCTTCAATTACAACTTTAAGTTCCTCTGGCTCGCCTCCGGCATGTCTTACAATGTTTGCGGTTGCTTCATCCAGAAGAAGAGCAAACAGCAGATGCTCGGTTGTGAGAAATTCGTGCCGTTTGGAACGCGCCTCTGCCTGTGCAACGCTTAAGACTATCTCTATTTCCGGGCTAATCATGCTCATTATTCAGGCTCCATACTGCATTTTAACGGGTGTTGATGCGCTCTGGCAAACTCATTGACTTGGTTGACTTTGGTTTCCGAGGTTTCACGGGTGTAAACACCCGCCACACCAACTCCTTTGTGATGAACTGTCAGCATCGTATGTAGGGCTTCGGCCTCACTTTTGTGAAAGAATTTCCGCAGTATCGTAAGTACAAACTCCATTGTTGTGTAATCATCGTTATGGAGCAAGACTTTATAGAGATGCGGCCTTCGAATTTTTTCTTTCTCTAAGGCGCAGGCACCGCCTTCAGTATGATGCTGTTTGTCGCTTTTTATTTCGGCTCGACTCTTTTTGGAATAATCCAGGCGAGCTGGTTTAATCCAATTCATACTCTTTTTGCCAATCAACCTTATCCTGCCACTCAGGCTGATCGGTTTTTTTAAATAAAAAATCCCCAATCACAAGGTAGTCCATCTCTGTACGCATAAAGCACTGGTATGCATCTTCAGGCGTGCAGACTATCGGCTCGCCCCTTACATTGAAACTTGTATTGACAACAACAGCGTACCCGGTATGCTCTTTAAATGCTTTTATTAAGCGCCAGTATCGCTCATTCGTCTTCTTATGAACAGTCTGAACCCTGGCCGAGTAGTCAATATGCGTGACTGCTGGAATATCTGATCGAAGTTGATAAAGTCGCTCGTAAAGCTCCATATCATTGTAATTGTCAGGCAGTGCTTTCCTTCTCTCTTGTTTAACTGGAGCGACTAATAGCATATATGGCGAAGAGGCATCATCCAATTGAAAGTAATCTTTTGCATCTTCTGCAAGAACCGATGGAGCAAACGGCCTGAACCCTTCTCTATATTTTATCTTAAGATTAAGTCTTTTCTGCATTTCAGGGTGTCGTGGATCACCAAGAATACTCCGGTTACCCAATGTGCGTGGTCCCCACTCCATACGTCCCTGAAACCATCCAATTACCTGTTCTTCTGCAAGCAGACTGGCAACCTGCTTGCAAAGCAGGTCGAAATCATCTACTTTCACACAAGATGCCTGAAACTTTCTGCACAGCCGCTTTATATCCGGCTCGCTGAATTCCGGCCCAAGGTAAGAGCCTTGCATCTCATCCATATTATTTTTATCTTTTTTCGGCTGCTTACCCTGCCATATATGTAATGCCGCATATGCAGCTCCAAGGGCTCCTCCGGCGTCTCCTGCGGCAGGTTGAATCCATAAATCATCAAAAACTCCGGCATGCAGTAATTTACCGTTTGCCACGCAATTAAGTGCAACGCCTCCAGCCATAACCAGGTTACGGCAACCTGAGAGTTTTTTAGCCGTCTCAGCAAGATTCATTACAATATCCTCAGTAACCTGCTGTATTGCAAGAGCCAGGTTCATGTAGGACTGCGTCAGATCGCTTTCAGATTCCCGTTTAGGCACGCCAAACAAGTTTTTCCACTTCTCATTATTGCACATCTTCAGGCCGGTTGCGTAATCAAAATAACTCATATTAAGCAAAAGAGAGCCGTCCTGCCTCAAATCCACCAACTCCTCTAATATCAGCTTTTTATATTTTTCGACCTGCTGGCTTTCGGGATTCCCATAGGGAGCCAGTCCCATAAGTTTATACTCTCCGCTGTTAACCTTGAACCCGCAATAGTATGTAAAGGCAGAATAGAGCAGTCCGATTGAATGCGGAAACGGCAATTCCCGTAAGATTGTAATGTCGCTGCCCTTGCCATGAGCGATTGTTGTTGTTGCCCACTCACCGACTCCATCTATGGTTAATATGGCTGCCTCATCAAAGGGAGAAGGGTAGAAAGCGCTGGCAGCATGTGAAAGGTGATGTTCCGGGAACAGAAGTGACGGCTTTTTCTTTAAGAAACCTCCATCTTCGAGTTTCTCAAACTCTTCCCATAACATCCTGCGCATAAAGAGTTTTTCCTTGACCCAAACAGGTATTGCGGATAAAAAACTCTTCAACCCTCTTGGGGCAAATGCGTGATAGGTTTCAAGAAGTCTTTCAAATTTAAGGTAAGGCTTGTCGTAAAATGCTATTGCCGTCAGATCGGATACGTTCAGGCCCGACTCAGATAGTACATAACCGACTGCTCTGGCAGGAAATGACGGATCATGTTTTTTTCTGCTGAATCGTTCTTCCTGAGCAGCGGCCACAATCCTGCCATCCACCAATAATGCCGCTGCACTGTCGTGATAATATGCCGATATTCCGAGTATTGCATTTGCCATATCTGTTTTAAAAAAGCGTATAAATAAACGGCGCTATTGCAGAACCACTGGTAAGCACAATCAATGCTCCGAACAAAAGAAGTGTAATAATAATTGGTAAAAGCCAGAATTTTTTCCTTTCCTTCATGAACCCCCACAACTCTTTGAAGATATTCATGATAAGACCCCCCCCATCAATATGTTTTTTCCAGATCCTTTCCTGAAAAGGTATGATTGCGATTCATAAAAGCGGAGTGTCCATTTTTTTTCCACATTTTTATTCGCATTGAGTCAGTGCCGCGCATTTGTAAAATTAAGGCGACAGGTGTTACAACCAGAAAAAAGATAATGGTAAGAATAATCTTTGAAACAACAGATCCAAGCAGATGAGAAAAGCCAAACCATACACGTGCCAGAGGTTCAAAGAGTATCGGCCACGTCATTGTCAGAACCAGAGCAAAAATAGCAGGCAGAATCAGAAATGTCTGCTGCTTGAAGTGAGCAACAAGCAATAAGATAAGAATTAGTGCCAATCCAGTATCTTTTGCCTGATTAGTCGAATTTTGTTTATTTTTCATAGCCGTTATTTTAACTTAATAATGACTTAAACTTCCATATGACGACCTATTTGTTGGCTCCCACGCTCTGTAGTTTAATTAACGGTAGTGGATTAAAGGTGTGATTTGCCCTATATTTGATGTCTGTCCATAAATTCAGTTTCCCTATCTGTCATTCCGGCAGTTCTCAAGCCTGAATCCAGTATTTGAAATGACTTCTGGATGCCCGACTAAAGACCTCGGGCATGACAAAAATAAAAATCCCCGCTGCAAGCAGAGGGGTATTAAAGCCAAGCTACGCAATAAAAAAAGACAATTTATGAACAGATGCTAATTACAGGTTTAACCCACTACCAAATTAACTCACCTCACAGTCTATACAATATTATGTACATCACGAGTCGCTTCTCTTGCAATCAGCACAAAAGTAAGCATCACCTGCAGGGTCAGGAATAGATAGCTTTATGGTCTGCCCTTGCTTCAGTATTTACAGCTCCGTTCGAGAGTAGTGTAGATTTATGCGCAGCTATATAGTTGCTTAGGTCACTTGCAACGGCAATAAACTTACCATTTAGAGACTCCGCGCTTCCCGAGTCAAGTAAACCTACTGGTTTGGTTATATTTGAATTTATATTGGAATCAAAAGCTGTGAATCTCAGATAGGATATTTAAATTTAAAAGTGGTGCCGTCTTTCTTGGATGTCGTAAAACTTATTTGTCCACCGAGAATCTTCTCTCCAAATAATTTCATAGAAAAAGTGCCGATTCCCCTTCCGGCTTGTTCTTTTGTACTAAAATTACGTTGAAAAATTCTATTAGTTATTTCTTGAGTTATTTCTTGTGCATTCCAAACGCAAAAAGATAAAAAACTGCCTTCATGTTCAAGCCAAATTTTTACAGAATTATTTTCCTCGGTGGCTTCTAATGCATTTATTATCATATTGCATAGCACACGTAATAACAAAGAGATATCTGTGTTAATAGAGATATCCGGATAGTTTTCTTGAAATTCGATACTTTTATTATGCGCAACCGGATGGTTGTCGAAAAAAGATTGAAGCTCTGCAAAAATCTGTTTTGTTGAGATCTCAAGCCTCATGGGCTGATAGTTGCATGTTCCGCTTTTTAACAGACAGCGCTGAATAGCAATTTCCTTGTGAAGACGTATAGATGCCTTGCGAATGCTTCTGGCAAGTTCCGAGGGGGTTTCTTCAACAAGTAATTCACTTGTACCAAGCAGCATGCCTAGCATATTGTTAACGTCGTGAAAAAAGGTTCTTTCGAGCGCAGCCCTTTGCTGCTGTTGCGTAATGTCTTGAAGGAATACTAAAAGAAATCTTTTCTTATCGATTTTAATGAGGTGAGATCTAACAAGCAGGGCGATATCTACCTCATTCCCCCCTCTATTAGCTGTAAGAGCACAAATTTTTTCAATAGGTTTATCTTGCTCCAAGCTTGAAACTATTGCAATGGCAGCACCACAAGAAGAACAAAATTTTGTGGTACCACATCCGGCGGGTTCGTCCTCTGCATGAATACATTGTAATGCTTCTCCATGCCGCAACCCTAAAGCTTTCGCTGGGTCATCAACACCCAGCATTTCTAGAAATGAATGATTGAGAGCGATAATCTGCCGATGTTCATCTAAGACAACCATCAGACCGCTAGTTGAATGGAGCAATCCTGTTACTATAGGGTTGTTACTCACAATCTCAATTTCTAATGCAAGCTTCTCTTCCTTCGCTCTTTCGGCAGGAGCAAAATAGGTATCCATTTTTTCATACCTCAGTAAAATTATTTCGTTGTTAAATGTACCATACCATATTCTTTCGGTGTAATCACGAAACGGCTGCCTAACTTGACTAGGGCAGAGAGTATTGCAGGTGTAAAGTTTAAGGTAAAATCGCGGGCATATTCCAAGTCAAGTTGAGATATTTGTTCAAGTAAACCGCTCTACGGCAGTATTATTTCCTGATATTTATACAATATTTTATACCTTTTCTTCTACCCCAGCTCTGATACCGTGTAAAGCTTGCTTGCAAATAAGATGCCTACAATGTTGAAATTGTAGATTATCATTAGGAAGCATTATGGTTAAAATAAAAATTTTTAGAGGATTTTTTAGTTACGGGTATAAAACTAAACATATTATGAATTGGAGACTTATTATAGATGGTCCGATTGGTGCGTCTAGAAGCATGGCGGTGGACGAGGCTATTTCAATATTTGTCAGAAAAGAAATCTCAGCACCCACTCTGCGTCTTTATAGCTGGCCCAGCCCAGCTATAACTATCGGATATTTTCAACAGATTCAACGAGAAGTGAACCTGGAGCGTTGCAAGCAAAAAAATATTGACGTGGTACGACGCATTACTGGTGGACGTGCTGTTATTCATGGACTAGAGGAACTTACCTACAGCTTTTCAACCCCTTTTTTGAGTCCTTTCTCTGGATCAAATTTGTATGAAACATACAAACTACTCAGCAATGCGTTTATTATCGGCTTTCGCCGACTTGGAATTGCCGCCGAAATACTTTCTATTCGCTCTCCAAGCACTCTACGCCAATCAACAATGAGTATTGGCAAAAACCCTGCCTGCTTTCAGTCATTAAGTTTTGCAGAAGCTGTTGTTGATGGCCGCAAAATTATAGGAAGCGCACAGAAACGGTGGACAAACGGTCTGATGCAGCAGGGCTCCATACCTTTGGAGTTGAACTATGACCATATTTATAGTTTGTTGTCTTTCAGGTCTAAGGTGACAAGGAAACTTGCTATGGCTGCAGCTAGAGAAAAAATGGCCGGACTCAGGGATTTTGCTCCCAAGCTTTCAGCTAATGATCTTGTAGCCGCGATACAATATGGTTTTAAAACGACCTTTGGAGTAGACTTCAAGGAGGAAGAGCTTAGCCTTGAAGAAGAACGAACCGCCGATACTTTGGAACTAAAACGCTACGGAAGTGAAACATGGAATTTAAAAAGATGATGTAACTGGCTATGTTTATCAATGCTTCTGTATAAAAGTTCAAAAAAACCAAGATTTAAGCAGTAGATTAGGCACATCCATACACATATGAGATGTGCCTAAATCATACCAATGGCCTTGACTATTGATCCAACAACTCCAATTTTTCAGTTCCAGCTACCATACTATTGCTGGTTTTGAAAAAAGATATTGCATCCTCGAGCTGTTTAGCCTGTACGGATAACTCTACAGCAGTCGAGGCTATTTCTTCGGAAGCTGATGCATTTTGTTGTGTAACTTGATCCAACTGCTGTATCGCTTTATTTATCTGTTCCGCGCCACTGTTTTGTTCGTTACTTGCAGCGCTAATCTCTTGTACCAACTCTGCTGTTCTCTGTATGTCCGGGACTATCTTTGCGAGCATATCGCCGGCTTTTTCTGCCACATTTACGGTGGAGACCGACAACTGGCTGATTTCGGATGCGGCTACCTGGCTTCGCTCTGCAAGTTTTCTCACCTCAGAGGCTACGACAGCAAAGCCCTTGCCGTGCTCACCTGCTCGTGCTGCTTCGATTGCAGCGTTCAAGGCCAATAAATTTGTCTGGCGAGCAATTTCTTCAATTATTGATATCTTATTGGCAATATCTTTCATGGCCCCCACTGCTTCTGAAACAGCTTTGCCTCCATCCCTGGCATCCACTGCTGTTTTTACAGCAATCTTTTCGGTCTGCAAAGCATTATCAGCATTTTGCTTAATGCTAGAGGTCATCTGTTCCATGGATGCCGATGCTTCTTCGGCAGCTGCCGCCTGCTCAGTCGCAC
>CAYWZR010000057.1:0-11378 GCA_964462885.1 uncultured Nitrospirota bacterium | reverse complement strand
ACAGACATTCCTCAAAAAAACCTGACAATTGCTTTTTGACAGGATCACAGGATGGGGAATGCTTTGGAAGGCAGTATTCAGAAGGAAAAACGTCTAAGCTTGTCTGTTTGGAGCTTGAGGTTTAAAAGTAGCATTAAGGATTTATCCTGTCTAAAGCTCTTTTAAATTAAGGAGATTGTCATGCAACATAATCCTAGGTTTATTAATAACATACTTAAAAAAGTCATGCTTTTATTGATGGCTTTTGTAATTTATGCCTGTAGTGGTGGTGATTCCACCTCGCCGGTTGGTGTAGGTAATGGTCTTAATAGTGGTGGTGGTGATAATAATGGTGAGACAACTGTAGATGTCGGCACGATTACTGTGACGGCGAATCCCACTACTGTAACTGTAAATGGTACATCTAGCGTTACAGTTGTAGTGCAAGACACTAGTGGTAATGATGTCCCTGATGGAACTTTAATCAGCTTTGCCTTGAGTGATTCCTCGCTCGGAAGCATCGGCTCTGCGGCCACTACGTACAACGGCACTGCCACAGCAGCATTTACGGCCGCAACTAAAGCCGGTACGGTCAGTGTTACAGCCACAGCAGGTGGTGTCACAAGTTCTCCAGTGAATATCACTGTGAACGGAGCCGATGCCGGAAGCATAGCCTTTAAGTCTGCCGACCCGCTGGTTGTTGGAATCAAGGGTACAGGGCAAAATGAGGTTTCCATCATAACGTTTACTGTTCTTGATATAAACGGCAATCCAGTCCTTGATGGCACAGCTGTCAATGTCTCTATGTCCGGTCCTGAAGGTGGAGAGTATATAAATGAGGATGATAGCACTCCCCTGGATGCCACGGTCTCCACTGTGGGAGGTGAAGCCACGGTATTTCTGCACAGCGGTTTAGTGGCGGGAAATGTCACGTTCTTTGCTACAGTGGACGGTACCGAATTAACCTCAGCCACTCCGACACTCTCGATTGGCGGTGGAGTCCCGGATTACGCACATCTAACTATAGCAGCGGACACGCTTAATCTCGAGGGGCTGGAGTATGTCAATATACAATCTAATATTTCAGTATACGTTGCTGACAGATTTGGGAATTTTAATGTTCTTGAGGGAACAACGGTTTCGTTCTATACAGAGTCTGGTGCTTTGAAAAGCAGTGCCACACTGGATGTTGAAGGTCAGACCCAGGTGACGTTCAGAACACAAAACCCGATTCCGTATGATGTCGTATCCTCGGATTTATGGATTGATGAAATCAGTTTACTTACACGAGTTGCCACCGATTATGGTATTGCAGGCTTTGGCAACCCTCGTGATGGCTGGGCGACTGTTACTGTGGGCGTGATTGGAGAAGAGGATTTTGATGACGCCAATGGAAACGGCGTCTTTGATGGCAGTGACACCTATACAGATACCCAGGATGAGTTGTTTTTGGATGCCAATGACAATGGTGTTTTCAATGACGGCATTGGTGCTGGTGTTGATCCATTTGAGCTATATGTGGATGATAATGGCAGCGGAATTTGGGATACTGCGAATGGTCAGTGGGATGCCTCAAAGACGATATTTAAATCTATACGGCTTCTAATTACAGGGCGACCAACGTTTATAGCGGTAGATGATCCAGATCCATTTACTATTTTAGACGCAGGCAGTAAAACATTTAGGCTTCTTGTTTCAGATATAAATCTGAATCCCCTGATTGCTGGTTCAACGGTAAATGTGACTCTGAAAGGGGATGGGGAACTAACAGGAACAACTGATGTTACCTTTACTGATACGAACGCATTAGGTCCCTTGGAAATATCATTTACATTGTCGGATAAAACTCCTGGTGACACCGACCTTCCAAAGAACGCTACTATTAAAATTGTTGTCACTTGGAAGGGCGTAGAGTCTCTTCCTCTAGTCATATCCGGCACAATAGACTAACCTGTTTTACCTCGTACAAGAAACAAAATAGCCTTCTGCATTGGTTCTGTTACATGACCGATGCAGAAGGAATATGGTAGAAAGTAGACACTCCGGGGTTTTAGTGGGCAGTTGGCTAGTTAGAGTCTGTCCATAAATTGCCTTTTTTTATTGCGTAGCTTGGTTTAATACCCCTCTGCTTGCAGCGGGGATTTTTATTTTTGTCATGCTCGAAGTCTTTAATCGGGCATCCAGAACTTATTGAAAAGACTGGATTCCGGCTTAAGGACTGCCGGAATGACAGGTAGAGAGACTGAATTTATGGACAGAGTCTAATTAAAATTAACTTGTTTCTTGGCTGGGTAATAGGACAAACAATATAAATAACGCAGAAGAAAAAGTCATAATTATAATAATCTTTTGGCTTTTCGTCTCTTGTTTTCCTCAAGTATTTTCTTCCTAAGCCTTAAGGATTTGGGCGTTATTTCAACAAGTTCATCTTCTTTGATAAACTCTATGGCCTCTTCAAGGCTCAAGGTTTTTGGGGGTATCAGTTGTAAAGCCTCATCCGCCGCTGCTGCGCGTATGTTTGTGTGTTTTTTTCCTTTTGTTACATTAACATCAAGGTCTTTTTCTCTTGAGTTTTCACCTAGAACCATCCCTTCATAGACCATTGTATTTTCTTTTATAAAAAGAGTCCCCCTGGGTTGCAGATGAAACAGAGCGTAAGTAGTAGCTTTTCCGGCCCTGTCTGCAACCAATGCTCCTGTATTTCTTTTGGTCATTGGGCCGTGCCATGGCTCATATCCATCAAAAAGATGATTTAACAGACCGGTTCCCCTTGTGTCTGTTAAAAACTGCGACCTGAAACCTATTAATCCACGGGATGGAATTCTGAATTCTAGAGAAACTCTGCCGAATCCGTTGTTCTGCATTTTCAGCATCTTGCCTTTTCGCATTCCCACCTGCTGGGTCACAACTCCCACAAACTCTTCCGGCACATCAATCACCAGAAGCTCCATCGGCTCATTCAGAGCTCCGTTTATCTCTTTGGTAATTGTCTCAGGCATGGAGACGGAAAGTTCATATCCCTCTCTTCTCATCATCTCTATTAAAATGGCAAGCTGTAACTCTCCACGGCCCATGACTTTAAAGGAATCTGTCTTACCAAAATCAACCTTGATAGAAACATTGTAAAGCAGCTCTTTTTCGAGTCGTTCTCTCAGGTTTCTTGATGTGACAAACTTACCTTCGCTGCCTGCCAGCGGAGAATTATTAATAGAAAACACAATTGATATAGTCGGCTCATCTATCTTTATTCTGGGCAGAGGCTTTGGTTTTTCGGCATCGGTAATAGTATCACCAATGTTAATGCCCTCTATTCCGGCCAGAGCCACAATCTCTCCGATAGAAGCCTCTTTTGCATCTACCCTCTCAAGGCCCTGAAACACATAAATAGATGTAATTTTGGTTTTTACGGCATCCCCATTACTGTTGATTACAGCTACAGAATCACCTACCTTAACCTTGCCGGCAAAAACCCTTCCGACAGCAAGTCTTCCCATGTAATCGTTGTAGTCTATATTAGTGACAAGAAGTTGTAAGGCTCCTTCTTTGTCTCCGACAGGTGCAGGAATTGCTTCAAGAATAAGATCAAAGAGCGGTCTCAAATCCTCTGCTTCGTCATCCATGTCGAGTTTTGCGGTTCCCTGTTTAGCATTTGTATAGACGATCGGGAATTCCAGTTGTTCTTCTGTTGCATCCAAGTCGATAAAGAGGTCATAGACCTCGTTTAGGACCTCCTGAATTCTTGCATCAGGTCTGTCGATCTTGTTGATTACTAATATTGGAATTAGTTTCAGTTCAAAGGCTTTTTTAAGAACAAACCTTGTCTGGGGCAATGGCCCTTCCGAGGCATCTACTAACAGCAGTACACCGTCCACCATCTTTAGTGTTCTTTCTACCTCGCCTCCAAAGTCCGCATGGCCGGGTGTGTCGACAATATTAATCTTCACGCCGTTGTATTCAACAGCAGTATTCTTGGCCATAATGGTAATACCTCTCTCTCGTTCGAGGTCGATATTATCCATAACCCTCTCCTGGACTTCCTCATTGGAACGAAAGATTCCGGCCTGGCTCAACATTCCATCTACCAAAGTTGTTTTGCCATGGTCAACATGGGCAATAATAGCAATGTTTCTTAAAACTTCACTTTTCACAATTTTAACCTCACACAAGGCCCATTAAGCATCTCTGCAAATGTGCCTGCTAAAAATAAATTACTTCCATAAGGAAATCCAAATGGGAACGAATGATCTTTCTGATTAGGGAACAAGCAACTTTTAGGGAAGAGTTTAAACTTTTAATTAGGGGCCTGAAACCAGGTTAATATTAACACATTGCTGGCAAAACTCCTAGTACTGCATAGCCATGTGTTAAGACACGGTAAGTTTGTTCTATATAGTTGCGCATAAGTAAACCTATAAATAACATGTAAAATATTTTTTTTGACTTTAGCACCTAAAAAATGTTAAATTTTGAATCTTTTGTGGTTTTAATATTTTAAAATTTGGCGTGGAAAATACGTGGAAAATAATCAGAAAAATACTGGAGAAAAAACCAAACGCGGTTTAAAGCTTGCGATCACTGGCAAGGGCGGAGTGGGCAAAACAACGCTCGCGTCGCTTCTGTGCTATCTGTATCAGCAACAGGGTAAGCGTGTGATTGCGGTAGATGGCGATCCAGATGCAAATCTGGCTACTGCTCTGGGTATAGACGACGAGCAGGCTTCGAAAATCCGTCCCATTGCTGAAATGGCCGACTTGATCGAGGAAAGAACCGGATCCAGGCCTGGCAGCCAAGGCGGAATGTTTAAACTGAATCCTTCAGTAGACGATGTTCCAGATGAATATGGCTACCGGCACAACGGAATCACGCTACTGGTCATGGGAAAGTCGAAAGAGGCTGCCTCGGGCTGCTATTGTCCTGAGAGTGTTTTTTTAAGAAGGCTTTTGCGACACCTTATAGTGGAGAGCAACGATGTAGTTGTAGTTGACATGGAGGCAGGAATAGAACACCTTACCCGAGGCACAGCAGATGCTGTTGATGCTTTTATCGTGGTGGTGGAACCTGGTAGGCGGAGTATTCAAACAGCCGAAACTATTAAAAAACTTGCAAGCGGACTTGGCGTCAAGAAGGTTTTTACAGTAGCCAACAAGGTTCGTGGTGATGCCGATATTGAATTTATCCGTGACTCGATAGGCACAATGGATCTTATTGGCAGTATTGCATTTGCTCCAGAAATCATGGAGGCGGATATGCGTGGAGTGCCTCCGCATACGGCATCATCGCACGCTGAAAGGGAAGCCGCAGCTATTCTTAGTTCGATCGAAAAACTGGTGTGAACCAGATAACTAAGGACAAGGCGGAAATCCGTCGCAAGGCGCTATCAGTTCGGGACGATCTGGACTCTGTTTCACGACAGGAAAAAGACCGGCTTATTGCTGATAGCTTTATTGGCCTGCCGGAATACCAGCATGCTGAAATGGTTTTTTTTTATGTCTCTTTTCGTTCGGAAGTAGGGACTATTTCTCTTATCGAACATGCCTTTAAGCAAGGGAAGCAGGTGGCTGTTCCAAAGGTGTTTCGTGAAACACAAAGGCTCGGGTTTTACAGGATAACCTCAACGGACGAGCTTGTTTCAGGCTACAACGGTATTTACGAACCTGTTGCTGATGCTGATCGTGAAGTATTAAATGTAAATACAGGCAGCATTGATATTATTATCGCCATGCCTGGTATAGCCTTTGATACTTCTGGCTGTAGAGTAGGCTACGGAGGCGGTTATTATGATCGTTTATTAAAAAATGTCTCTTCAAGGACAGTTCGTATTGCGTTGGCATATAAAATACAAGTAATGGAGAAAGTTCCCGTAGAGCCGCATGATCAACGAGTAAATAAGATTGTGACCGAAAACGGAGTGATTACATGCCAATGGACTTAAAAAAGATCGAACGCGGTGTCCGGCTGATGCTTGAGGGCATAGGAGAAGAGATTGACCGTCCGGGAATCAAGGGTACGCCAGAGAGGGTGGCTGTTATGTACTCCGAATTATTCTCTGGACTCTCCACCACGACCGAAGAACTGCTGAAGCCGATAGAAGGCGAAAGCCACGAAGAGATGGTGCTTTTGAAAGATATCTATTTTTACTCGATATGCGAGCACCATCTGTTGCCATTTTTTGGCAAAGCGCATCTTGCCTACATACCGGGCGAGGGGCGGATAGTGGGCATAGGAGATTTGGCCAAGGCGCTGGAGATACTTGCAAAACGGCCCCAGGTACAGGAGAGACTGACATCCCAGCTTGCCGACCTGATTATGAGCCGTCTCAGGCCCAGGGGCGCAATGGTGATAATCGACGCCGAACACCTCTGTTTAAGCATGCGCGGTATTAAAAAGCCTGGCGCGCGCACGGTTACATCGGCTGTACGCGGTATCTTTCGCACAAAGGAATCCACACGAGAGGAAATGCTGGAACTTATAAAGAGAAGAGACTGATGTTTGTATAACTATTAAGGTCTCCCCCTTTGGCAAAGGGGGATTAAGTGGTTTTTTATAATTAGTAAGCTTTCCAAATCTCCCCTTCCCCCCTTTTCTAAAGGTGGGGATGAATAGCTGAATAGTTACGACGTTGGTTTTACTTTGTTTGTTTTTAACAAAACACTAAAAATTTAGGAGGAAAAGATTAAATGGCTGCTGAATTAATTGATGGAAAAAAAGTTTCTGCCGAGATAAAGGAGAAGCTAAAAGGTGAGATAGCAGAACTCAAATCCAAGGGAATTGAGCCGTGTCTTGCCGTGGTTCTTGTTGGTGAGGATAAGGCGTCACAGAAGTATGTAGCATCAAAGGAGAAGACATGCGTTGCTTTAGGTGTAAAAAGCATTGCACATAAGATTCCGGATACCACTACTCAGGCTGAATTGATTGCGGTCGTGGACAAGTTGAATGCAGACCCGGCGGTTCACGGTATTCTGGTTCAGCTTCCTCTGCCAAAGGGATTGGACGAAAAAGAGGTGATGCACAGGATCTCCTCGTCCAAAGACGTGGACGGGTTCGGCCCTGACTCGCTTGGAAGGCTTATGCTGGATGAACCAGGATTTCTTCCCTGCACCCCGCATGGTGCTATGAAGATGCTGGAAGCCTACAATATCGATCCCAGCGGTAAGCATGCCGTGGTTGTGGGAAGAAGTATTATTGTAGGAAAGCCGCTTGCTCTTCTTCTTTTACAAAAACATGCAACCGTCACTATATGCCACAGCCGCACGCCTGACCTTAAGCAAGAGTGTCTTAAGGCGGATATCCTTTGCGTGGCTGTCGGCCGGGCCAAGATGATTACAGGAGATATGGTGAAGGAAGGGGCAGCCGTAATAGATGTAGGAATCAATGTAAACGAAGAGGGCAAAATCGTCGGTGATGTAGAATTCGACGCTGCAAGGGAAAGAGCAGCATATATAACACCTGTTCCAGGCGGAGCAGGCCCGATGACTATCGCAATGCTTATGTACAACACTGTGCTATCGGCCAAGATGGCAAACGGCCTGCCGGTTGAGATGTAACCTGACTCAGACACTTTTCTAAGGAGAAGCGCGTATGATTATTTCAAAGAAGATAGAGAGGGATAAACTGTTTGATACGATTAAAGATTATGACAGCTTTTTCCTGGTGGGATGCTCTGAATGCGCCAGCCTCTGCGGCACAGGAGGAGAGCCGGAGTTGGAAGAACTGAAGAAAGAACTTGAAGCAGCCGGTAAAAAGGTGACAGGAACCTTTCGTGCCAAAACAGGCTGCCAGGTACTTGGAACAAAAATAGAACTTAAACCGTTTAAGGAGGAATTGGCTGATACCCAGGTTGTAATTGTGATGTCCTGCGGTGCTGGAACCCAGGCTATGGTAGAGGTGTTTCCTGATAAGCCTGTTTACCCATCCAACGACTCGATGTTTCTGGGTAACATGACACGGTTTCAAATGTTTGATGAAAGATGCTCGTTGTGCGGCGAGTGCATACTTGAGCAGACTGGAGGCATATGTCCGGTGACCAACTGCCCCAAGGGACTTCTGAATGGTCCTTGCGGAGGTACCAGCAACGGAAACTGCGAGGTAAGCCCTGATATCAAGTGTGCATGGGTGCAGATCTACCAACGGCTGGAGAAGATCAACCGTCTTGAGGATATGGAGAAAATTATCGAGCCCAAGGATTGGTCAAAGGGCCAGAAGCCACAGGTTCTTTCTGCAAGGCCTAAGAAGGAGGGTAAGAAGACAAAGTGACATTCAAAGAAAATCTAGAATCCGGAAAGTTCGTGGTCACTGCCGAGGTCGGTCCTCCAAAGGGAACCGATATAAAGGAGATGCTCCACCATATAGAAGTATTAAAAGGGAAGATCGATGCGGCCAATGTGACGGATAACCAGTCTGCCGTGATGCGCATCTCGTCTCTGGCTGTTTGTCAGATAGTAAAGGAAAATGGACTTGAGCCGATACTACAGATGACTTGCAGAGACAGAAACCGCATCGGCCTTCAGGCGGATCTTCTGGGTGCCAGCGTGCTGGGTATTGAGTCGGTTTTATGTATGACCGGAGATCATGTATCAGCAGGAGACCACAAAGAGGCCAAGCCGGTATACGACATCGAATCAGTACAGCTTCTTCAGGTGGTAGATGGCCTGAACAACGGCAAAGACATGTCAGGAAACGACTTGCAGGGAAGCACTGATTTCTTTCAGGGCGCGGTTGTCACGCCAGAGGCAAATCCGCTTCAGCCGCAGCTTATAAAGTTCGGTAAAAAGGTGAAGGCAGGAGCCAGGTTTTTTCAGACCCAGGCGATATATGACATAGAGAAGTTCAAGAGCTTTATGGAACACTCCCGCCAGTATTCGACCAAGGTACTTGCCGGAATTGTAGTGCTTAAATCCGCAGGCATGGCGAAGTTCCTGAATAATTTTGTGCCTGGTATTACGGTGCCTGAGGAACTTATCGAAGAGCTTAAGGCCGCAGGCAAAGAGAAAGCTCTTGAGACTGGTTTGAATATTGCAGCACGCCACATAAAACAGCTTCATGACGAGAAGGTTTGTGACGGTGTACATATCATGGCCATCGGTATGGAAGATAAGGTGCCGGCTATTATGGAGCGCGCAGGATTGTTGTAACAAAAACTAAAAATCAGAGAGGGGATGTAATTTAAAACAGCAACAGGTCTGTTCTCCCCTCTCTGATAAAGTCCATTTCACTGCGCCATTCGGCCAATGTATTAGTCTGTTATGGGTGGAGTTTAAACCTGCTATTTTTAATGTGCACAGACCATTGCAAAAAAGTTTCCCCTAAAAAACAGTTGCATCACAGTTAATGGTAGTCTGGTTATAAGAGTAAAAGGAGAAAAGGGAGAAAAGAAGTAGTGAAAAACTCAAATGGCCTGATGATAGTAATCGGTACTGTAGGCTTTTTTATAGGGAGTTTTATTGGTTTTTTAGCACGACCATCTGCATTTTTGGTGGGACAGCTTCCCTTTGAACACGTTATTTCACGAGGCGCAAGTCTCAAGGGAGTGGATCAAATTTTGATACCGATTGCACAGAGATCCTTTAACACCCTCCTCATTGGTGCAATTATTGGTGCAATAACTGGAATAGTCATAGGATATTTTGTTGGCAAAAAGAAAGCTGCTTGATCTAACTCACTCTTGTGATTTATACGAACTTCCATTCATAAAAGCCCCTTTTCGTGAAAACTCAGGTAGCCGTCCTCTGTAACAATCAGGTGATCATGCACCTTGATTCCCAATGTGGCCGTGGTTTTAATGAGCAGACGGGTAAGTTTTAGATCGTGACTGGAAGGGGTCAGGTTGCCACTTGGATGGTTATGAGCAAAAAGCACGCCCATTGCTTTGTGCTTTAGTGCCTGTTCCAACACGGTTCTGGGGTAAACCACTGTTTGGTCTACTGTGCCTTCTTGAAGAATTTCCTCGGCAACAAGTTTGTTTTTTGAATTTAGGTAATAGGCTCTGAATTGCTCCCGCTTTTGCTTGCCAAGCGAAATTCTGCAATAATCATAAAGCGCTTGCGGTGATGAGAGGCTAAAACGTTTTTTAGACTCTTGCTTAAGAAACCGTTCGGCAGCAGCATGCACAAGGCTTAAAAGAATCGCCGAGTGTTCCCCTACTCCATCCACCTGACTCAAAACCTCAGGATCGGCGGACATAACATCAGAGAGAGTTTTGAATTCTTTTAGAAGCCCTTTAGCCGTTGGTTTCATATCTTTGCGAGCTACGGCATAGGTAAGAAGAAGCTCTAACACTTCGTGATCGGCAAAGCCCGATAGACCGCTTTCAAGGTACTTGGCCTTCAATCTTTTTCGGTGCTCTGTATAATCGGAAGGATCTTTTTTTAGAGATTTTTTCAAAACGGTTACCCTGCTATCGCCAAATTCAATGCTGAAACAAGCAAAGAAAAATCGTTGTTTTGCAAGGTACGAACATCAAAAATAATAGTGTTGTCCTTAACTCTGGACACAACCGGTGGCTCACCGGTGCGAAGTGTTTTCTCTATAGAGGAAACACTCTCGTTTTTTGGCTTTACAGCAACAGCAAAGGTTTCCATGCCTTGCTCAGGAAGAGAGCCGCCGCCCGATTGCGAAATTTCTTTGACAACCGAAACCACTGCCTTTTGCCCCAGCACATTCCGCATGCGGCGAGCCAGGCGGTTGGCTCTGCGGCGAAGCTCCGGGGCCTGAGCGGTAAGCATGGCAAGAACAGGAATTTCCTTGATTGCTATCTCTTCATCCCGGTAAATCATGAGTGTGGCCTCGAGCGCCGCCAGAGTCATTTTGTCCACACGCACGGCACGGGTTAAAGGATGGCGTTGAATCTGTTGAATATATTTTTTCTTGCCGACAATCACGCCTCCCTGGGGACCGCCAAGCAGTTTATCGCCGCTGAAGGTGACAATATCAACACCGGAGGCAACAACATTGCGCACGCTGGGCTCGCCTGGAATACCGTATTTTGACAAATCAAGAAGCGAGCCGCTTCCAAGGTCGTACATCACAGGGATTTCTCTGGCCTTACCGAGCAAAACCAGCTCCGCAAGTGAGGTTTCGTGGGTAAAACCCACTACACGGTAGTTACTTGGATGTACCTTTAAAAGAAGAACCGTCTCATCGCCTATGGCACTTTCGTAATCCATCAGGTGAGTCTTGTTTGTTGCGCCGACCTCTTTTAAAAAAGCGCCGCCTGCTTTCATCACATCAGGAATCCGGAAAGCTCCGCCTATCTCTATTAGTTCTCCACGTGAAACAATAACCTCTTTGCCCGCAGCCATTGCTGTCAGACACAAAAGAACCGCAGCAGCGTTGTTGTTTACCACAAGCGCATCCTCGGCCCCGGTCATCTCACATAGAATCCCGGTTATGTGACTATACCT
>CAYWZR010000056.1:0-11397 GCA_964462885.1 uncultured Nitrospirota bacterium | reverse complement strand
CCACGCCTGGGGCACAAGATTGTTGGTCCAGCCACCCATTTTCACAAATAGCGCCTGGGTAACGCTGAGAGATAGAACAACGATCACAGAAACCCCGTTACCTTCACCTATCTTATAAAGAGATCCAGATGCGCAACCACCAGCCAGTGTCATGCCAACACCGAACAAAAGCCCTGCTATAGTTGAATGAAACCCAAGCGGGGCCGCATGGAATGCACTCGCATTCATCGTGGATGCGAAAGCACCAACAATACTGAAAAAGACCATCGCCACCATAATACCCACAACCATTCTTGGCACCTTTACTGCAAACAGATCCCTGAACGCTGAGGCAAAACAAAATCTTCCGTACTGGAGACACATACCATAGGCAACACCAAACCACATATAAGCTGATATATAGATGTAGTACTCATCCATAAGCTTATACGGCCCTACGCTGATCACCGAGAAAACACCCAGGATTATGTAAATCCATTTTGCATTCTTCTTTTCGACTGCGTCCACTTTTCTACCTCCTTAATCTATTTAATTTGAAAACCCAAATAACATCTTAAATTCCTGCTATATAGCCCCACCAAAATTAGGACAGGCATGATTAAATTTTAAAGAACTCTTTTCCATGAACTCGCCAACTTAGTCACAACAAATCAAAGAGTTACACGAATTTTAAAGCAACAAAAAAATCTGTCCGAATATGATAACAGATAAGGGCAGATTATGGCAATGATCTTTTTCATATTTTTTTCATAATGGATAGTACGACAGAACAGCCGCCAAAAAGTCAAGCTCCAGAACAGCTCCACGCAAGGGAAGTCCTTCATTTGTATACCGTTATGATCGGTTTATACCGAAAAAAACCCTTGTAAGTGAATGCGGCGGCTTTGCGGCGCCCTTCGGTTTTCATCCTGACATTGTCAGGCAGAGGATAGTCGGCTCGATTAGATATCACCACTACCGCACCGGCTCTTTCCGGCTCTTTATCAGCAGGAACATAATACTCAGGGATTTCATATTCCCACGTAAATCTCAGGGAAGAAGTTTGAACCCATTCCTCCAGAACAGGTTTTTTGTAATCATATAAAATATTTTTATTCGTGAAGTAATCAAGAATAGGTACAGCGACAGCCGGATTGACCGCCGTCCTTTTCTGCGGCAAGGTGAATACTTCCACATTCTCGACGTCAAGAGAGTCCAGAAATCTGCCCGCATTTTTCACATTCATAGCACTCATCTTCTGCAAAGAAGGCAAGAATACAAATACTGCAAGAACAAGTGATGAAACAATCACACAAGAGACGATAAACCTCTTTATCTGAATGTCTTTAATTACATGCAGTCCATAGGAGGCCATTAATGCAAGCATGGGAAAAACCACCATTACGTAACGGCTTCTACGTATCTGAAGTAAAACCACAAGCAACAGTAACCAGCTTATAATCAGGTATTTTAAATCTTTTTTTCTTAATGCCGCATAAACGGAATATAAAGCCGCAATCGTAATAAACGGATGCACCTGATAAAAAAAAGTTGATAAAAAGCTCTCTCCCCATCGCTTCAGGCCCGGCATCTGATATTCCCGCAGAAAGCTTATCTGGCCTGAAATTACATCAAATTTGTATAAAACAACAGCTCCCACAAAAAGGCTCGAAATAAAGGCAACCCCCCCCCCGATACAGAACATCCCTATTCATTTCCAGGCGGAACCGACCTGTGTTTTCAGTAGTCGGAGAAAAAAGATACACAAAAAATATAGCTCCTGTCACTGAAAGCATCAACCATGCCGAATACTTGGTAAAAAAGGCCATAGAAATGGCTATTGATGCAAACAATATCATCTTTGCACCTCCCTGGTCCATGGCCTTGATAAATGCAAAAATCACAAGGGTCAGAAAAAACATCACAGGCACATCAACAAGCATAAGAGGCACTTGCGTAAAGAGATACGGCATCCCCAAAAGCAGCAAGCCTGCATAAAAACCAACACTTTCATTCCATAGCGTTCTGCCTATCAGGCAGGTAAGCACCACAGTCATCGAAAAAAGAAATGTTGTAAAAATCTGGATGTAAATTCTGGATTCTCCAAAGAACTTGAAGATCAAGCCGTAAAAGAAAGACATAAGCGGAAGGTCGGTCCAGATATTTATATCCCGGCCCCATTGACTTATAAAATATCTTACTCCATATAATTCAAGATGCTTGGCCTGTGTGAAATACCTTGAGATATCCACAATAACCTCAGGCTCCTTCCAGAAAACAGAGCCCAATCCAAAAGATAAAACAAACAAAAAAACAGCCGGATCGTACTCAGGAAACGAAACTCTTGACAAGACATATGAGACAATTATCCCCGCAATAAGAAGGAGAAAAATCCTGCTTATATCCACGCCGAGAAACACCCACTTCCAGCTTGTAAGCCTGTTATCATCCAAAGCGCGGAAGACATAGAGGCTCATAAAGACGGATAAAGTAAGCAGGGAAACTATCAGGATATAGGCGGTTTTATTCTGTGAATCAGAGTCAGAGGACAGCATGAGAATTAAACAGAAAAGGGGGCTTTACGCCCCCATTCTGATCATCGGTAAAAACAATAAAAATGAACTTACTTTTCGACCGGAAAATTCTTTCTGGAGGCATTGCCTATGGCCTTCTTCATAAATTTACCGCCCATGTAACCTTTGCCCCATGAGGTATAACCAAATGCCAATATTCTAGCGTCATAGCCAAGAGCGCGCAAAGCCACAACCGGAAGATTCTGAGTTTGGCCGGTAAGACAGTACAGAATCAGCTTTTTGTCTTTCGGAAGCTTCTTCAGATTTTCTGGCTTGAGCATTACATTATAAGGCATGAATATCGCTCCTGGAATGTGACCGGCTTTATACATTTTCATGGACGGTCTCACATCTACAACAAGAAAATCACCCTTCTTTTCCTTAATCCACTTATTCAACTGATCAGCCTTGACCTGCCAATGCCCGGCTTTCATTCCATGGACCAAAACAGCATCAAGCTTAGCAGCAAGCGCTTCGTCATATGCCTGCACTGAAGGAACAACCATTGCCGACACCAAAAATAGTCCAAGCAATACACCTAAAAATACTGTAGTTACTCTTTTCATCAAACTAAACACCTCCATTTTAATTTTTTTGTCTTAAGATTTTTTAAACCCGGGTAAAACCCGATTTTATCGACAGCTCACGCCGTCATACTTTTCTATATGAGTGGACAGATTATGATATCATGACTCAAAATGTCAATAGTTAACTCAGGAGCCAAACGTTAGCTGTCAGAATAAAAAAGGAAAAAATATGCCTGATATGGACAAAGAGACCTGATCCTATGAGTTACCCTTCGTCATTAGAGCTTCCTCCTTTAGTTATGGATTTATTGAAACCGGAGCGATATCCTCACCATCCAAAAGTAGTTACTCTAGTTCAGACTCATATCTCCTATGTTTTTCTTGCCAGCCCTTATGTTTACAAGGTAAAAAAAACTGTTAATTTCGGTTTTCTGGATTTCAGCTCCCCAAAGAAAAGAAGACATTTTTGCGAAGAGGAAAACCGCCTAAACCGCCGCACGTCAGAAGGCATATACCTGGGCGTAGTGGACATATCGGAAAAGAATGGAAGATATTTCCCTGACGACTCTTCCAATCCGGTAGAAGCCGCAGTAAAAATGAAACATTTGCCGGATGAACTCATGTTCTACCAGTTGATCCTCACAAACAGTATAACGGATAAGATGCTAAGCCAAATATCCAGTACAATTGCAGAATTTCACCTTGCCGCAGAAACCAGTAAAGATATATCCAGCTATGGAAAACCAGATCTGATCCGCGATCATGCTATGGAGAATTTCGAACAACTAAAGCCATACATCGGAGCCACCATCGAGTCTGACCAATATGAAAAACTTGTAAAATACACTAAGACATTCATAGCCAAAAATAAAAATGTTTTTTTATCCAGGATGAAAAAAAACTGTATAAAAGACTGCCATGGAGACCTTCGTCCCAAGCACATATTTGTTAACGATCGAATCAATATTATCGATTGCATCGAATTCAACCCTGCCTATCGCCTCCAGGACACGGCCTCTGACATTGCCTTTTTGACCATGGAACTGGATCATATGAACCGTTCAGATTTATCCATAAAAATCCTGAATTACTATCTGTCGTATACCGCAGACTACGACATGATTCCAGTTATTGATTTCTATAAAATATACCGTGCAGTAGTACGCAGTAAAGTGGCTTCCATGACAGCCTCTGACAAGAGGATATCTACAGAGGCACAACAAGAGGCAGTCGGACAAGCCGGATTTTTTTCCCGGCTAGCTGAAAGCTATATTAAAAAAATGGAGGGCAAACACCTTACATTGGCAATCACCTGCGGTTTAAGCGGTAGCGGAAAATCTAGAACAGCCCTCAAGTTTGCCGCAGACATCGGGGCTATTGTGATAAGGTCAGATTCTCTCAGAAAATCACTGGCAGGCCTGCCAGTGACAAAACGATGCAAGTACAGCTTCGAAAATGGAATCTATTCCGTCGAGCAAACAGAACAAATTTATAAAAAAATGCTTGATCTAGCAAAAACTGCTCTAATGGCTGGCTGGCCGGTTATTCTTGATGCCACATTCGGTAAACGTAAGTTCAGAGACGATGCAAAGATTCTGGCAAAAAAAACAGGTGTACAATTTCAGATTCTATGGTGCGAGGCACCACTTGCCGTTCTTAAAGAAAGGCTTTTGAAAAGAATTACCAATTCCGGTGATTCCGGCAAAACCCAGACAACAGCAGAACCCTCAATAAGGGAACCCTCAGACGCAGGCCCGGAAATTCTGGAGTTCCAGACGCGCGCCTTTGAGCCTTTAAGTGAGAAAGAGAAAAAGCTGGTTTTAAACTCAGATAACATAGAGTAAAAACATAATGTTTGCACTTCTGCCAGAAAAACTCAGGCCCAGAAAGACAAGTCTCTGCCTGTGAACTTTTCAAGCTCGCTTTTGTCCTGCTTTACGTAGTCATTAATACGTTTGCGAACCTCTTCCGGCATTTCTCCCTTCTGTTGGTTTGTTGTATTCAGTCTTTTAATCCTCTCACTAATACCAAGCCTGTTTAAAAGAGACTTCAGTCTAAGTAACTGCATACGGCGCAACATGTCGCCTGTACCGGTAACAATATTCTCGATCACCATATTGCGCGGCGCTCTGAACTGGTTTTTCCTTTCATAAATACTTTCGGGGTAATGCTCCTCAACACCAAGAAATTTATAAACCTGGCCTAGATATGTCTTTGGATCTTCATTAAGATCCTCAAAAAACATAACTAAGATTTTTTTACGATCAAAAAACTCAAGGTATTTTGAAAGGTTTTTCCAGTAGAGAATATTATTCAAAAACTCCTTCTCTTCCTCTATAACTTCTCTTATATCTTTATCTGTATAACTTCTGGCAAGCCATAGTTTATACAACGAATACACTTGGTCCGGAGGATTACGCAATGAAAGAATAAGTTTAACATCCGGAAAATGCCGGGAAATGCGTTCGGCGGCTTCAGGCGAGCTAAGATAGGTAGGTGAGATGTCTCCGGCACACTTGCAGTCATGACCGCCTTCGAAGAATTTTTTATACCAGCCGATACCCTTTTCATAGTGATGACTAAAGAACATCAACTCCTTCTCATCAGGCAGAAATATGTCAGGGTGTTCTTTAAGCAGACTATATAACCAGGTAGTACCGGCACGGTATGTACCTATACAAATAAAGGTGGGGTCCATAACGCTATGAGTTAGTTCTTTACAGATACGGAATTGTTACGCCTTCACTGACCGCTTGGCTTTTCTAGCAGTGTTGTTAATTCGAAAGAGTAAACACTACTGCCGCCATCTCCATCCGAGACACGCACTTCGATCGTATAAGATTTTTCAGATTCCAAAACTACTGGCCAAGTGATCAAACCGGAACTGGAATCAATCTTCATACCTTCAGGTGCCTCGATCAACTTAAAAACAAGAGTGTCATTGTCTGGATCACTTGCAATAATCTGATTTTTATATACACCTCCCTCATATGTTCCCCGGTCTTCAGTAATAATCGGAGGTGCATTTGCAACCATTGGCCTTAGAGTTATGGTTCTTCCATAATCCAGTCCATCGTAGGGAGTGACCTCAACCTTTATTTTATCGCGCTTTGTGAATTCAGCCTCAAGAACGTTCCAACGACCACGAGGTTTATTATTAACATACCACTGGTATTCAAATGAGACTTTATCTCCGTCAGCATCATTACCCCAGACCTCAACCTTCGGAGCATGGCCAGCCATCGGGAACTGCGGCAACATATCGGACCGGTGAATCGAAGGCGGGGAATTTTTGATAACCAGCTCATTTGAAGATATTTCTTCACCATCATCTTTGACAATAACCGCCTTTATTACATCACCCCTGAAGATGTCCCTGTATGACAGACGTGTTCCACCTTGCCCCACAGGCTGTCCATTAACATACCAGTAAACATTGCCTCCATAAAGCACGGAGTTGTCGGCCTTAAGACTTATGCGACTGGACTTTACGGGTTCCGGCGGCCCGATTGTCACCCGGGACGAAGTTGACACATTTTCGCCGACCCTCGCAGGGACATTTTTAGAAGAAACAATATCCGCTCCACTGGTTCCAACCGGACTCTCCTCTATGTCGCTACTACATCCCAGCGAAAAAGCCAGCACCCACAAGACCGC
Organism: uncultured Nitrospirota bacterium; assembly: GCA_964462885.1. GTDB lineage: Bacteria > Nitrospirota > Thermodesulfovibrionia > SZUA-242 > SZUA-242 > JALUUO01. The sequence continues at coordinate 4,661 of CAYWZR010000056.1, read as the reverse complement.
CACAACAGCGGCCCTGTGAATACATAAATGCGGAAAGCGAATGGTTTTAAGATTCATAATAAACATGTTTACATAATGTATTTTCACCACAGCCCAACTCACTTGATATTTTCATCTCTCCATACCCTTTCTTTCGATGTAGGCGCATTAGGCAGGTCAAATGATACAGACTGTAGGGTTCCGTTTGAAGATGGCATAAACCCACGTGCGGTGCCGCCACCACTGCTGCCACTGTTACGATTAACCTGCACACTGACATCCGAGGGCATACCCTCACCAACTCTTATAACCCTTGAGATAGCCTCATCCGTACCCGAGGATTCCACCTTCGATTTCTGCGAACCAAAGACGTATTTAGAATAAGCCGAGCCGGTCTTGTAGTAGACGGCATACATGTTACTTTCCCCCCCAAGACCACAGACATCGCCACTAGGCACGAATGTTGGCCAGACCACCAAACCTCCGATGATGGCAGGCGAATTGATCACTCTTTCGCCGTTATGTTTAATGGTTTTTCCTGTAAAATCAGTAGCTTCTACAAGGCTAGCTGCGTTATGATAAATGACCCAGCCATCATAAATCTCTTCGGTCTCGGTCACAAGCGTGGCAAAATCATCCGTTCCAGTACATGTACTTGCTCCATCCGGGCATATCACTACATTAGATACATCATTAAGGTTTGTGTATTCAGTTGCACACAAACCATCCCAGCACTTGTCCCTGATTCCGTAAAATGCGCCGTTGGCCGGCTGGATCTTGTCTAAGGTACCCAAAAACTGACCGGTCCCGAAAAAGACCCATAAATTACTAAAGTCATCCATTACAGCGGCTGGGAAAGACATTATCCGCCTTGCCTTATCATACCCGTTCACATCAATATTACTAATATTGGCAAACGTCGAAAGGCTCCAATCCGCCGGACTGTTCAGGCTTCCCCTACCAGTAGTGAGTCGCAGCATCTTTGTGTTCCAGGTCGATACACAGGTTGCCGGAAACGTACAAGTAACAGTATCGGATTCGCCAGTACAGGTTGTCACCAGGTCGTTACTACAAACATGGCCGCCAGCCTTGTAATTCTCTGCTATATAGATCACATCCACATCATAATCAAGATCAACATCCACGGTAATTGGAGAGGAGAAAAAGGCTTCCGTGTTGCCTGTAGGAAACTTCCAGAAATTTGTATTTTCAGTCCAGGCAGATATTACGCCGTTTACCCCTGAAGAGATATCTAACACATAGATATTTCCAGGCTGAAAAGCCGTAAGGTTAGAGTTAGCATCGTAATCTGTTGGGCCAGAGCCGAAAACCGCAAACCGCTTGCAGGCGGATCCGCTTGCATCACATGTCTTTGCAATCACCGGGTACGACATACTGAGACCCATTCCAGGATCGGAAAAAGTCCAGAGAATTCTAGGATTATCAGGATCGGTTATATCTAGGGCAAAGTACTCAGGAGCAGTACTTAGACTTTCCTTGGCACCATACCTAAGTCCACCGATCAACATGGTTCCCCAGCAAACAGAGTCAGAAGTGTCTCCTATATGTGTAGCATCGCAGGAGAAAATCTTCACATCACTCACCTTTGGCTGTAGATCTACATAATACACATGGGTGTAGTCAGGACGCATAAGCAGCCCTAGATTCGAAAGAACCCCTTGAGGCACAAATCCCCATAATTCATCGCCTAGCTCTGGTTCTCCACCAGAGCCAGCACATTCCGAACTGCTGATCGTCCAATCCGCATTAGCATCACCACCCTTGCAGTATTTCAGACTATCCATGTCATAGAAACCGCCGTTAAAAGCGTGAAGCATACCATCGTTGGCACCGGCATACACCACATTTCTCCTGTTGTAATAATTCAACTTGAAGTAGTAATAAGAGAGATCATTGTACAAAAGATCATAGTTTTCTTTGGGCTGAGGTACCACCAGAGGAGTTGAGTAGACAATGTCCCCAAGCTTCCAGACTCCCATTTCCTCTGGGTCTGAAAAAACTCCATCGCCATTTAAATCAACACCCATGATTCGTGACCTCTGCCCCGCAATCTCCACTCCCCTTATGTAATTTATTACATTAGCTGCATCAGTAGAACTTGCCACACCAAGCTTTGACTGCAAAGCTGAAGCATTTCCATCATAAAAGCTACCCTTATCCGGATCTACGCCTAAGCCCGTTGAATCGTAACCATTAAGTGTCGTAAATACTTTTCTTAAATTCGCGTCCTTTAACCACAGCCTCTCTCCAGCATCCCAAATAGTATATATATCACGCAAATTAACCGTGACAGACGGACCGACCGGCACACCGGTAGGCTTGCCAAATTCATCCACCTCAACCTCGCCTGGATAGCGCTTTACCTTGGTTTGTTTGGTCGTCACATCAAAATACATACTAATGATAGTATTCGGACCGGGACAGCCCGTAGGGTCATCAGCTCCGTAACAAAGCTGAGCGTCACCCCTTGAGTCTTCTCTTATATTGCCGTATTTATCAAGGAACAACCCATTTGTATTGCCAATCCACGAAACATTTTGCTGAGTCGGATTAAAATACGCCTGGTAAACCGCGCCTTCCCCATCTCCTGAAGTAGAAAGCACAGCAGCCGAAGTACCAGAAGACGTAGTTTCCTTTATTTTTCTGATAGTCTCAAGGAGTTTATCATAAAGCACCGAACCCTCCCCTGCCTCAAAGAAGGCATCAGGGACCTTCTTTAAGTCTCCATCCTGGTTCCATTCATTCTCATTGTCCGGTATATTGTTTGCAGTGTCAGGGGACTCAACGAAACCGCCATACTTGGCAGTTGTAGAGAGAATAGTTCTTCCAGCGCTGGACTCGTCAAAGGCATAGATAGTATATGTTGAGACATCCTGTACCCCTTCAAGATCACTCCGCAGGTCCGTTCTGCGGGCATAATAAGCCACACCCTCCAGGTAATAAGTGCCGCGATAACTTTTCTGTGCATTAGGGGAGGTATCATACTCATCTGCCCATGGCAATCCTGCCAGGTTGACAGCAGAATATTTTAGTTCTTCAGTTGCAATATCAGACATTTGAGTTTGAATATCGCAGTTAGGGTCAGTGACTTTGCTTACGTAACCGTTCCAGTATCCGCCTGGAATATTTCTGTCTTTGGTCGATTCGCCGTCTGTAAGCACAATCACGAAATTATCCTGACACCAATACTGGATGGGGTCGGGGAATGTGGAATAATCCACGCCGCTGTTGTAAGCGGAGTTGGTACGCTGAAAATAGCGTACGGCCTCGTAAAAAGTCTCTGCCAGGGGAGTCCAGGTGTTCGGATCTTCGTTTTGGATATTAGCGATAAGATCGTTCAATGGGCCACCCAGCTCGGTTTTGATATAACCGCCATCTTTTTGAGAGCCGCCGTTGTTTTCGAACTTCCTTCCCTGATAGTTAAAGAACATCAAACCCCATCTGACATCATCGTAGGTCTCTTGTATTACACCTTCTGGCACAGTATTGCCCACATTTATCACTACCCTGTAAATTGGCCCGTCCCCAAATCCACAGCCACCCTGGCTGGGGTCAGTACAAACACGAATCACTTCATAACCACCCAGAGAATATACTCTGTAGGTCTGGCCCGCAGCTGCTTTCCAGAAATTTCTGTTTGGGCCTTCAGCGGCAATCAATAAGTTTGTAGCACTTGTATCCCGTGGGATAACCTTACCGCCAACCAAGACCTTTCTAGCTATATCCACCCTTCGCATAGTAAGCCAGTTAAGAAAACATCCATCCCAGGTTCCACTTAGACTCTTGTAAAAATACTCGTTTGTACTGTCATAGGAGTAAACTATTCTTGGAACGATATTCGCATTGCATTCGAAATACCCGTAATAGGTTGTACCAGCGTTATAACTAATGTCCTGGTTGGGTCGGGACTGCGATTTTCCCGCGTCCTTATAGGCGAATTCGTACATACTTCCAGAGTTGTCATAGATAAGAAGTATGTTTGGCTGAACAGACTCCTGTTCAAGCACAAAAGCAGGGTATGCTGTATTATCATCAAGATTAGCTAAACAGTCGCTGGCATTGCCGGTGATGGTTATCTCGAAGACTTTTTGCCGCGTAACACTGTTGACATCTGATATGGATATTGTAAAAGAGAAAACACCTACCTCTATCGGAATTCCTGATATAGTTGAGGACGGAGTTCCATAAGACGCCAAAGTCAGCCCGGGAGGCAAAGAGCCTGCCACCACACTCCAGCCATAAGGCGTATCAACACCTTCACCTACTATATTTTCTGAGTAAGACGCGCAGGCAACGCCATCAGGCAGTGGAGAAACTGTAAGAATGTTAAGATCGTTCTGCTCTATGTATATGTCAAACCACTTGCTGGTGAAATCAGTGCCATCAGTAAGCTCCACCAGAAAGTAATAAGAGCCTGTTGCAGTCGGCACACCAGACAGCAGGCCGCCCGACGATAAGCTCAGGCCCGGCGGCAAATCAGAACCATCAGGAACAGACCATACATAGCTGGCAGAAGCGCCTCCGATACCCGTAAAAGTTATGCCGGGACCAGCTGAGTTATAAAGGTCACCTTCCATACCGTTTGGAAGAGGGGAGGAAGTTGTTATCAGAATATTGCTGATATTTATAGTGTATTCTTTCGAGTCGACTTTTAAGTTCGC
>CAYWZR010000055.1:0-11412 GCA_964462885.1 uncultured Nitrospirota bacterium | reverse complement strand
TTGGCGGTCAATAACTATATGACAAACGGAAGACCTCTGCTTCTTAAAGGTAAAATCTCGCCGCATCTTTTTGTATCCCAGGGCGGCAGACGTATTACCCGTCAGAGGTTCTGGCAGTGTATCAAAAAATACGGCAAGGAGCTTTCGCTCGACCTTTCGCCGCATGTTGTACGCCATTCATTTGCGACACATTTACTTGAAGGCGGAGCAGATCTAAGATCGATCCAGAAAATGCTCGGCCATTCTGATATCAGCACAACACAGATCTACACTAAAGTGACCTCAGAGAGACTTAAAAAGGCACATAGAGATTTTCATCCGAGAGGATGAAAATTGTAACTTGAGAATATTTAAGGGTTTTTTTAAAAAAGGCTTAGATGTAATGTATAAAAAGTTTGTTCGGGTCGCAGAATTTGTTGCGGCTATGATTGTAATTCTTCCTTTCTCTATTCTTCCCCGAAATTTAGTACGACCGGTCGGTAAAGTTCTTGGATGGTTTTTTTATCATATTTTCGGCAGGCGGCGGAGAGTGGCCCTTCATAACACACGCTTGGTATTTGGCCGTGATCGTAATGATATTGTCCTGGCCTCTTTTAAAAGCCTGGGTATGTCCCTGGTTGAAATATCTCAAATATGGTTTGGCCGTAAGGATATTTTTAGCGGTATAGAGTACGAAGGGTTAAGACATTACTTCGAGGCGAAAGCCGCCGGGCGGCCTGTAATACTCATTACGGGCCATCTTGGTAACTGGGAGCTTATAGGCAACGCCGTAGCAAGGAAGGGGTGTATCTTTTCGGTTGTCGTACGTCCGCTTGACAATCCTTATCTGAACCGCATGATTAAGCGAATTCGGCATATGTTTGGAAACAGGTCGATCTCTAAACGGGGAGCCCTTAGAGATATACTTAAAATTCTACGTAAGAAAGGCTCTGTAGCAATTCTTATAGATCAGGGAGCAAACTCTTCAGAAGGGGTGATTAGTGATTTCCTCGGGCGACGTGCTTATACCACAAAAATGCCAGCCCTTATGGCGCTTAAAACAAATGCAGCAGTGATACCGGTGTTTATTCACCGAACAGAAAACAGCCACAGGATTGTTTTCAACGAGGTAATGCCTATAGTTCACACAAGAGATCATGATAAAGATGTTGAAATTAATACCATGAATTTTTCCAGAAAAATAGCTGAATATGTAGGAACCTACCCCGAAGAATGGCTTTGGATACACAGGCGCTGGAAGCGAATACCGGAAAACGAAAATACCGGATTAAAGTGAGTCAGGCCTTATTGTTCATGGTTTTGAGTTTTTTACACTTTTTACACTTTTTGCCATTTTTGCAGTCTTTGCGAGAATCCACTTACATGCGTCATTAAAATCAGCTGCCACATAGGCGGCTTCCGCTGCATTTTGTTTATCTTTACTGTCAACTCCGTATCCGGTCAAAACGAGCAAGCCTGAAAACCCTGCTCTGACTGCAAGATCAACATCTATACTTTTATCTCCAATCATATATGATTGTTTTAAATCAATTCCTATTTCCTCTACCGCCTGCTTTATCATGCCGGGTTTAGGTTTTCTGCAATCGCAACCATCATCCGGCCCATGAGGACAATAATAAATTCCATCAAACTTAAATGACAACATTTCTTCGAGCCGAGCATGTACGGACCGAACAAACTCCTCACTGAAATATCCCCTAGTCACGCCTGACTGGTTGGTAACAAGCACAACAGCAAATCCGGAGTTTCGAAGCATCTGAAGAGATTTCCCAGCACCGTTAAAAGGCCGCAGATCACCTATATCCGAAAGATATTCAACCTCTTCGATAATAGTTCCATCCCGGTCAAGAAACACAGCCGGTCGTTGATTCGTGGCGACCGATCGGTCACCACTACCATTTTTCACCATTCTAACTTCACCCTTCTCATCACATCTTGATATGGCGTTCCTTGGCGAAATTATTGATTATGATTGCAGCGGTATGAAGACGTTGAAGTTTCATGTTTCGGTTACGAATTGCTGAAATGTCCCTTGCCGGAAAAGGAGTACTTCTGACCTCTGTCTGAATCTTCCGGATTTGCGCAGAGAGACTTTTTAACGTCTCTTCGTTGAAACTTTTAAGAAAGATGGGATTAACGGTTATGTAGCCGTCTGAGATATCCCTAACTACAGCCTGGATGCTTTTTCCCCTGATATCAGCCATCTTTTCTTTTTCTCCATAAAATTCTGGATGCGATGACACCGCCCTCGTAAAGAATTATTATAGGTAGGGCCATAAGTGTCTGGTTGAAGGCATCGGGCGTAGGAGTAAGAAAAGCAGCCGCAACAAATGCTCCGAGTATTGCGTATTTTCTGTTTTTGGCAAGAGTTTCAGGGGTGACAATTCCCATTCTGGTCAGCATAATTATTATGAGCGGCAGCTCGAATATAAAGCCAAAGGCCAGAAGGAATTTGAGACAAAAGTCCACATAATTGCCCGCAGATATCATAGGTACAAGGTTTTCCGAGAATCCAAGCAGAAAATCCATTGCATACGGCAGTATAATCAGAAAGCAGAAGGTCAGGCCCAGGTAGAACATCAGAGTGGACACAAATACAAAGGGGATAGCGTACTTTTTTTCATGCTCCATAAGACCGGGTGAGATAAACTTCCAGACCTCCCACAGAATAAATGGAAACACAAGGGAAAGCCCGGAAATAACTGAGGTTTTAAGGTACATCCAGAACGCTTCCGCCGGAGCCATGAAGTAGAGTTTATGCGGATTTTCCAACTTCAAAAAGTTTACAAACGGCGCACTTGGCTTTAATTGAATATGAGAATTCATAGGAAGTTTGATAATAGCAACCAGAAATTCACGAAAGTAGTAGCAAATCATAAAGCCGATTGTAACGTAGATAAGTATGTGGATAATCTTTGCGCGAAGATCTTCAAGGTGGCCCGTAAGGGGCATAGAATTGTCAGGGGGAGAAGTATCCGTCATTTTTCAACGACTTTTTTTCTATCTGCATCTTCGGTTTGTGACGGTTGGCCTACTACATTCGAAGTTTCCAGTTTCTCCGAATTCTCTGGGTTTACCGGTGTGTTTGCCTTATCCATTGGTTGCAGATCATCTATCTTTAAATTTATATTGGCAAGAGGTTTTTCAATTGATTCCTTGATATCAGGAAGGTCCTTTTTTATCAGTTTTTCTTCCTCATGAATGGAACTCTGAATTCCCTGCATCGCCTTTTTGAGTTCTGCGATACCTCGACCAAGAGATCTGCCGATTTCTGGTAATTTTTTAGGGCCAAACACAAGAAGCGCCACAACAAAGATAATAACTAGTTCCTGAAATCCAAGGTCAAACATACTTTTTAGTAATTGTTTTTTAGTGTCTAAATTTTTTAGAGTTCTTAATTTTTTAGATCATCCTGTACACGGATAAGCGACTGGCCGTTCTGCTGGGGATAGCCAAGGGTAAAGAGTATCATCAAGCGATAGTCGGGTTCCCTGCTATTTAGGCCAAAGCCGAGACCGACGGTATTACTTATGCTCTTGGCCAAAATAGTACGGTAGCCAACACGCGCCTCAAGCAGGTTGATTTTATCACTATCGCGGCTGGTTTTACCGTAAAGTTCTGCAAGCAGTACAAGCCTTTTTGCTGCTGAGAAATCCAGTCCACCTGCGAGGATAAATTCATTATTCTTATCCGCACCGTAGATGATATTGTACCCCATATTGAAATATCCGGTAAAAGGACCTATCCGTTTGCTTGCAATAATCAGAGCCTCTGTTTCCAAATTGCCGGAGCCAAAGCCTTTTGTTTCATCTCCGGCAGGTAGGGATATTGCCAGCAAAGCAGCAGCAGCAGGACCGTATTGCCCCTCGTCTATAAACCTGTGGCGTATGCCAAAAGAAACGTCCTCCATGCCGTCTTCGCCCCCTCTGCTGCCTCCTGAAAGCGAAATTCCAGCTTCTGTATTCCCGGTTATGCCGTAAACTGCACGAAACGAGAAACGTTGGACATCCGGTTCTTTTACAATCTCAAGTCCAGGCTCTATAACAATACGATCTGCAAGAGTGGTTTTTGCACTGAAGACAGAGAATACTCCTGTTGTCTGCACAGGTTGATAGCCTTTTGGCGGGTCAGCCGCCGACCAGGCTGGTATTACATGTATGAAGACCAGAAAGGTCCACACAAAAAATATTTTTATAGATCTTATCACCAGACAAAAATAGCAAATAAACGCGAAAATATCAAATTATGGTAATTTTGTACAAAACTCATATGTATAAAACTCGCACTTGACAGATACGCTGGAGAAGAAATAAAATAATCATTCCTTTAATAAGAAGGAGTTCGGGTTTTTTTGCAAAATTTGCAAAACTTGCGAAATTTGCGAAATTTGCGATAAGGGCTTAATCGTATTAACACTGCCCGGGAATTGGGGTGAGACTTAAGTTTTGGAAATCAAGGTACAGGACAACCAGGTTGACAAAGCGCTGAAATCCTTGAAACTCAAAATGGCCAAGGACGGTCTTTTGAGGGATATTAAGCGTCATGCCTATTATGAGAAACCTTCTGTAAAACGGAAGCGTAAACAGGCAGAGGCCAGAAAAAAGAGAGCCAAGGCAATGCGCGGCAGAAGATAGCGTCAATCAATGGCTCGGTTATAACCGGGCCATTTTTGTTATTTACCGATACAAAAGTCTTTAAATATAACATTCAAAATATCATCGGCTGTGGTGACTCCCAGTATTTGGTCCAGACCATCCAGCGCTTCACGAAGATCGAGTGCCAGAATTTCAGGCGGTGTATTACTCTGTTTTAAGCCGCTAATGAAAGCAGATAATCCCTGCAAAGCTTTTTCCAGGGATGTTTTATGGCGTATACGGGTTATTGTCGCCCCCTCTGTAGCAGAAGGATCCTCAATTACTAGGTTTCTTATTTCTGATTTCAGCTCAGCTATCCCCTCGTTCTTAAGTGCTGATATCTCAATAAAATCTGCCTGAAAGCGACCTGAACAGGTTTTTGAAAGGCCGGAGCATGTTAAAGAAAAAGCAGAAGAAAGATCTTTCTTGTTCAAAACGATCAAGGCTTTTCTACCCTTTAGCATTTTGATTAGTTCCAGATCAGAGTCGTGTAAAGGCCTGGAGCGGTCAAGTACAAGAAGAACCACATCTGCTTTTTTCATAACTTCTCGGCTTCTTTTTACACCTTCTGATTCAGCAAGGTTATGGCACTGTCTGATCCCGGCTGTATCGATAATGCGAACTGGAAGTCCTTCTATACTTATGGATTCCTCGATTGTATCCCTGGTGGTTCCGGGCATGTCGGTTACAATTGCCCGCTCCTCGGCTAGAAGCATGTTAAGGAGCGAAGATTTTCCAACGTTTGGACGTCCTATGATCGCCACTGCCGCCCCTTCTCTAAGAATCCTGCCTCTGCTATAAGTTCCGATCAGAGTTTCTAGCTCGCCAATAAGGTCTGAGGCCTGATTGCGAAAACCGTAAAAATCAAATTGTGGTATCTCCTCCTCTGGAAAGTCAATGTATGCCTCAAGGTGGGCTGTAAGTTTTATCAAACGGTTTTTTAACTCTTCAATATTTCTGCCGAGCTTTCCTCCAAGCTGATCAGAGGCACAGATAAGGCTTTTACGGGTTTTGGCCTGGATTACATCCATTACGGCTTCGGCCTGGGTAAGATCCAATCGTCCGTTTAGAAAGGCCAGCAACGTAAATTCTCCAGGTTCGGCTGGCCTTGCACCTTTCTTAAGCACCTCTTGAAGCACTTGTTGCAATGCTGATGTTCCGCCGTGGCAGTGAATCTCTACAATATCTTCTCTGGTGTAGGTCTTAGGCGCCTTCATATAGACTGCCAGAACTTCATCCAGTGAGATGCCGGTATCGTCGATGATATGCCCGTAATAGAGCTTGTGTGAGCTGAATTGATTAAAGGGGCTGTCTGAGGATGTGCGAAAAATACTAGAAAGAATACTTAGCGACCGGCTTCCACTTAGTCGGATAATTCCGATTGCTCCTTCGCCTGGAGCCGTGGATATAGCGGCGATTGTATCATTTTGACTCTGCACTGATCGGCGCTACCTTACGGTTTGTGAATAGCTGCTGAACGATGCTCAGAATATTACCAACTGTCCAGTAAAGAACCAATCCTGAAGAGAGATTGAAAAACATAAAGGTGAAGATTATCGGCAGGTATTTCATCATCTTCATCTGGGCTGCCTGCTGACCTGACGTCGGGTTAGGAGTGAGTTTTTGCTGGAAAAACATAGTAACTCCCATTATTATGGGCAGGATGCCCAGGGCCGAACCACCAAGAAAAGGTATGGCTTGGGGAAAATGGCCAAACAGAGTATCAGGGGCCGAAAGATCTGTAAGCCAACCAATAAACGGAGCCTGCCTGAGCTCTATAGATACAAGAAGCACCTTATAGAGAGCGAAAAATACCGGAATCTGAAGCACCATGGGAAGACAGCCACTTATAGGATTGACGCCAGCCTCTTTGTAGAGCTTCATTGTTTCTGTCTGAACTCTTTTGCTGTCGTTTTTATACTTTTGTTTAATTTCCTGTAGCTTGGGGTTGAGTGCCTGCATTTTCTTCATGGAACTCTGACTTTTATTCATAAGTGGAATAAACGGAAGTCTGGTCAAAATAGATATGAGGATGATGCTTACTCCGTAATTTCCTGTCAACCTGTAAAGGAGTTTAAGAAACCAAAACAGTGGATGAGCTATAAATGACCAGAAGCCGAAATTTACAATATCCTGCAACCCTATCTGCTTTAGAATGTCATACTGTTTCGGACCGGCATAAAGCATGAACTTTGAAGTTTCTTTTTCTACTGTGTATGCGATTTCAAGCTGTTCACCACTTTTCCAGACTCGTGCATCGCCTCTGCCGGAATCTGGTTTTAGAGCTGCGGTAAAGTATTTATCTTCTTGTGCTATCCATAAAACATCCCTGCTGAATTCGAGGGCTCCGTCATCCAGGTCAGATAGCCCGAAAGTTTTTCTCTTGGTGCCCTCTAACAGAGAAGGGCCAATGTGTGTATACATTGCCGCAGCGGCTTTAGGTATGCCGAAACCGTTTCCAAGAGTAAACTGGTACGAAGGTGCGCCCTTGACCGTAACATCCACGTCTACTTGATAGGAATCTAAATAAAATGTAAGAGTTTTTTTGATGAGAAGACCAGAACTATCTTTGTAGGTAAAAGTAAGGTTTTGAGTATTACTTCCATTAAACTTAACCCTATCCCGATCAACAGTGTAGATAACCTTTGCCGGAAGATCGGCACGGGCATCGTTTATAACTATCGACATAGGAGGCAGAACACCTGAAGCTGGACGTATAAGTCGGACAGGTTCTCCTAGATCATCTGTGTATTCTTTAAGATCCCAACTGGTTGCTGTTGCTCCAAGGGTTGTGAAAACGGCGCGGTAGAGTTTGGTTTCCACCACAATTTGCTGTTCAGTGGTGCCCTCTGCCGAAGGAAACGTTTCTTGCACCACTGGGACTTCCAGATTCTGTTTAGCTATAGGTTTTTCGACTGGTTTTTCATATTCTGGATTTTGCTCTACCCAACCCTGAGGTTTTTGGCTTTGACTATCCAAGTTTTGCCGGTTAGAATCCGAGGGGGGAGGTACAAAAAAATGGCTCCATAAGACCAGTACCACAAGTGAAAGGGCTGCTGCAAGAAGTGCTCGTTTTTCCATTTAAATTCTTATAATCTTTCGGGTTTTATAAAAAGAATGATTCCGTTTTTGTTGCCGGAGTTATTTTACCAAATTTATTTTACAGGGTTACTTTACAGGATCCGGGCCGCCTTCGTGAAACGGGTGGCACTTTAGAACTCGCTTTATGGCCATTATACTTCCCTTGCCAGCTCCATATTTATTGATTGCCTCAATAGCATACTCGGAGCAGGTCGGTACAAACCGGCAACTTGGCGGCAGAACCGGAGATATTAATCCTCTATAAAACCTGATAAGGATTGTTAAGAGAGTTTTCAAGGTCGTATACGTTCGAAAAGGTCTGTAAGTGAGGTTTTTATCTGTGCAAGTGTAGCGTTGCGAATGGGTTTTCTCGCCAGAAGAACCAGGTCATATCCTGTCTGAAAGCGCTCAGGTATTTCATTAACAGCCTCCCGCAGAAGCCGTTTGATCCGGTTGCGAACCACCGCACCCCCTACCTTCTTGCCAACGGCTAAACCAAGTCGTGTAACTTCTGCCTCGGTTTTAAGATAGTAGATAACCACACCAGCGGCAACCACAAAACGACCATCACGGGAAACCCTTTGAAACAGACTGGATTTTCTTAAACGCTCAACCGTTTTCTACCTTTAGCCCTTCGTCTGCTCAGGATCTTTCGCCCACTCTTGGTGCTGGAACGTTCCAGAAAACCATGCGTACGCTTTCTCTTGATAGTATGAGGACGATATGTCGTGTAAGTTCCCATTAGACAGGTAATATAAGAAATTAGACGATATAAGTCAAGGATAATGTTTTACATCCCTGTGAGGCGACGCAATATAATCTGATGTTAATGAACGTAGTAGGGGGTCTGTTGATTAATTTGAGAGAGGTAGATTAAGAATCATATTGTTTATTATGAAAAACTGCTTACTCCACCTATGGAAAAACTATTGAAAATAAAAAGACATTTTTAACCTTTTCCCCACAGTTTTCGTAAATTAAGCAGTTTTCTGCATTTTCACATGGCTTGATACTGTTGCTTTATTTGTTTTTTTTAAATAAATAACAGCCTATTTTTGTATATGCTTGTATTGACACTCTCAGATCTATGTGATAAATTAAAAATGAATTTTTAAAGGCCACGAAGGCTTCTTCGGATTTTTTTAAGATTTTTAAGATAAAAAAATCCGATGCCTTCGTGGCCTTTTCTTTTTCTGATATTTTTTACTACAACTATTACTTATTACTATTGCTACTGCTATGCATATGACAGATGCTCTACTTTCGCCGGTTGTGGGTGCTGGTTTCTGGATTGGAACCATTACGACCATAGGAATTGCTTCTAGAAAAGTTCGAGAAAAACTTTTATTAGATGAAAAGCTGGTTCCTTTTATGGGAGTGCTAGCTGCATTTATATTTGCCGGGCAGATGATTAATTTCACCATTCCTGGAACCGGTTCAAGTGGTCATATCGGCGGAGGTATGATTCTGGCGATTCTCTTGGGGCCTCACGCAGGTTTTCTTGCAGTGGCATCTGTTCTGACCGTGCAGGCTCTTTTTTTTGCGGACGGCGGTATCTTGGCCCTTGGCTGCAATATCTGGAATCTGGGTTTTTATCCCTGCTATATAGCATATCCTCTTATTTACAGAACTATTGCAAAAGAAGGGGATACAAGTTCGGCTCGGATTAATGCTGCATCTATTATCAGTGCAATAGCAGCGCTTCAACTGGGAGCTTTTTCTGTTGTGCTTCAAACAGTGATGTCAGGGAGGTCTGAACTGCCTTTCACCTCTTTTCTACTTTTGATGCTGCCTATTCATTTGGTTATAGGGCTGGTAGAGGGTGTTGTGACAGCCGGAGTGATTGGATATGTCAGGTCAGATCTTAAAGAAATTCGGAAAGAAATTCGTCAAGAAACTGTTTTGCCTGTATCTGGCAGATCACGCTACGTTATTACTAAAAAATCTATTATTCGGATTGCTGCGGCAACGTTGGTTGTCGGAGGTTTATTATCGTGGTTTGCTTCCACCAAGCCGGATGGGCTTGAGTGGTCAATTAAACATGAGGTTGTATCAAAAGAGATTGCAATGACTGAACCTAATGGAATTAAAGCCAGGCAGACATGGCCAAATGTTACCGCAGGTAGATCAATTTACGGAGTTATGGGTGGCGCTATTGTTTTGGGTGTTGTCTTTGGGGTGGGTTTTTTAATAAAGAAAATAAATAAAATAAATAAAAAAAATAAAAAGCTATGACAGCATTTAGCAATGAATATCTCGATATGAGTCTTCTGGACAATCTGTCTTATGGGGATACATTTGTTCACCGTCTTGATCCACGGGCAAAGTTATTAACCACTCTGGTTTTTGTAATTGTTGTTGTATCATTTTCCAAGTATGAGATTACGGGATTGATGCCGTTTTTTCTCTTTCCAACGATTATGATTGCTACTGGAAATATCCCCCTTTGTCTTATAATAAAAAAGATTTTGGTTGTCTCTCCATTTGCCATTGCAATCGGTGTTTTTAATCCTATACTTGACACTGAGCCTATGCTGAAGCTGGGTGAAATAACTATTACCGGTGGCTGGGTGGCATATTTGTCTATCCTGTTAAAATTTATTCTTACAATCACAGCGGCCTTGGCATTGATAGCCACAACCTCTTTTCAAGGCGTATGTTTTGCTCTTGAGAAGTTGGGGGTTCCAACGGTATTTGTTGTACAGCTTATGTTTCTATACAGATATCTGTTTGTGCTTGTAGAAGAGGTGAAACGCACACTGCAAGCGTATAGTGCCCGCTCTTTCGGAACCGGAGCTCCACCTATTAAAATATTTGCACAGATACTCGGAAATCTTTTTCTGCGCACAGTTGACAGGTCCGAAAGAATCTACGCTGCTATGGCATCCAGGGGGTTTGATGGAACTGTTCGTTTTATACGTCCGCATGGGATCAATGTGGAGGATGTTGTTTTTGCACTTACCTGTATCATCTTTTTTATGTTATTCAGGGCGGTAAACATTGCTCACGTCTTGGGAGTTTTGCTTTCAGGAGGCGGTTGGTAGTGAGTCACCATTTTATTGAAGTTCGTGATCTGTACTATACATACCCTGATAAAACAACAGCTCTTCAAGGTATATCTTTTCGTATTACGCACGGAGAATCAGTAGGTATTGTAGGTGCAAATGGGGCTGGAAAAACCACGCTGTTTTTGCACCTGAACGGCTTTATTCTTCCTGACAATGGTACGGTAACCGTAGGTGATACGGTGCTTACTAAAAAGACGCGTAGTGAGATACGTAAAAGGGTCGGCATTGTTTTTCAGAATCCTGATGATCAGTTGTTTATGCCGCGTGTATTTGATGATGTGGCTTTCGGTCCTTTAAACCTTGGAATGGACCCTGACAAAGTCTTAGAACGCGTAGAAAACTCACTTGAGAGAGTGGGGGCTTTGCATCTTATTAACCGTCAATCGCACAAGCTTTCAGGTGGGCAAAAAAGGGCGGTTACTATTGCTTCGGTGATAGCAATGCAACCGGATATTCTTGTGATGGATGAACCCGGCTCACATCTTGATCCGGGATCCCGCAGGCAGCTTATAAAACTCCTTAAGGGTTTTAAGCATACAAAGCTGATCGCATCGCATGATCTTGACATGATCCTTGATACCTGTGAGCGTTGCATAGTACTTGGAGACGGAAAGATTCAGGCCGATGGC
>CAYWZR010000054.1:0-11642 GCA_964462885.1 uncultured Nitrospirota bacterium | reverse complement strand
AGATCAAGGATAGGCAAGCAAGAGAATACTATCTCGGAATGACAGCGCAAATGGGCTGGAGCCGTAACGTCCTACTCCATCAGATCAAAACGGACGCCCACCAACGGCACCGCTTGGCCCCAAAACTGCACAATTTTCAGGACACCCTGTCCGAGGCTTTGGCCGAACAGGCAATGAAGGATGTTTACGCTCTTGATTTCCTCGGCATTACCAAGCCGGTTGTAGAGCGAGAGTTGGAGCGTCGAATGGTCAATCAGATTCGTGATGTGCTGCTGGAACTCGGACAGGGTTTTGCTTTCATAGGCAGCCAGTATCCCCTCATGCTCAACGATGAACAGTATTTCGTCGATCTTCTTTTTTATCACCGCAAGCTGAACTGCCTTGTAGCCATTGAACTGAAGTCGGGCAAATTCAGGCCGGAATATGCGGGGAAGATGAATTTCTACCTGAACCTGATCAATGATTATGTTAAGGAACCCAGCGAAAACCCAGCCATCGGCATTATCCTCTGCGGCGACCGAAAGCGCATGAAAGTGGAGTATTCACTGAAAGGAATTGACAAACCTATGGGTGTTGCGGAATACACCCTGACCCGTGAGCTTCCGGACAAGTTTAGGGACAAACTGCCAAAGGTTGAAGACCTGGAAAACAAAATAATGCAGGAGCTTGGGAGAGGGGAATGAAAAAAAGGTTTTTTGTAGGGGCGTATTGCAATACGCCCCTACAAACACAAATAAAACGAACAGTTGTAATAACATGATCAAACCCGACTGGAACGAAATTCACTTATCCGAAGACCCGGCTGTTGAACTTCTGGAAGAACTGGGATATACCTTTGTGCCGTATGAACATCTTGAGGCGGAGCGGGAATCTCTGAAAGAGGTTGTCCTGATTCCAAGGCTTTCTGCCGCACTTAAAAGAATTAATCCCTGGATCTCCGACGATAATATAAAAAGAGCTATTCGCTCGATAACACATGTGCCGGCAACGAGCCTGATTGAGGCTAATGAGAAGGTATATACCATACTGACCTATGGGATTTCACTTGAGCAATACACGGATGACTTGCATGGGACAAAGGGGCGGACGGCCAACTTTATAGATTTTGATAATCCTGGAAATAACGAATTTGTTGTTACGAGGCAGTTCTGGGTTCAGGGTAGGGGCGTATTGCAATACGCCCCTACAAAAATATGTCCCGACATAGTTATCTTTGTAAACGGTATCCCACTGGTGGTAATTGAGTGCAAAAGTCCTACAATTTTTGAGCCTATCGATAAGGGGATGGAACAGCTCATCCGGTATCAGGAGCTTGAAGACAAGTATGATGGTCTTGGCGCTCCCCATCTTTTTGAGGCAGCCCAGATACTCGTTTCCACTTGTGGACAAGCGGCCAGCTACGCAACTATTGCAACCCCGAAAAGGTTATGGGCTGAATGGAAGACGCCCTATCCACTGAACCTTGATGACCTGCAGAGCAAACTCGGTCACCTTCCCACTCCTCAGGATGTGCTGATTTACGGCATGCTTGAACCTGACAATCTTCTAGACATTGTCAGAAACTTTATCGCCTTTGAAACAGAAAGAGGCAAGACTGTAAAAAAGTTGGCCCGTTATCAACAGTTCATCGCCGTCAACAAGGCGATCAGGCGCATCCGTACGGCCAGAAGTCCGGAAAAACGTGGAGGAATTGTATGGCATACCCAGGGATCAGGCAAATCTCTGACCATGCTCTTCCTTGCCGTTAAGCTTCGCAGGTTGAAGGAACTTGAGAACCCGACTCTTATCATCGTAACAGATCGGAAGGACCTGGACAGACAGATAACAAAAACATTCAAGAACTGCGGTTTTCCTAACCCGGACCAGGCAACGAGGATAAAACATTTAAGAGAACTTCTACGGGCCGGAACCGGGCAGACGGTTATGACCACAGTGCAAAAGTTCATGGATGTGGGTGAAAAACACCCTGTGCTGACCGATGCGGAGAACGTCTTTGCAATGGTTGACGAAGCCCACCGCACACAATACAGAAGTCTCGCAGCCAACATGCGCAAGGCGTTGCCGAATGCGTGTTTTCTCGGTTTTACAGGAACGCCTATCGACAAGAGGGACAGAAGCACCTTTCAGGCATTCGGAGACTACATCCACACCTATACAATAGAACAGTCAGTAAAGGATGGGGCTACCGTTCCGATATATTATGAGAGCCGCCTGCCTGAGATAAGGGTTGAGGGAGAAACTCTGGATGCCGTCTTCGACCGCGTTTTCAATGAGTATGAAGAAAAGGAAAAAGAGGCCATAAAGTCACGTTACGCTACGCTGGAGACGGTTGCCGGAGCACCTCAAAGGATTGAGCATATCTGCCTCGACCTGATCGACCATTTCGAAAAATATATCTATCCCAATGGCTTCAAGGCCCAGATAGTGGCTGTAAATAGAGAGACGGCCGTTCTGTACAAGGAGACACTCGAAAGGCTGAATGCTCCTCCTTCCGCCTTGATAATGTCTATCAGCAATAACGACCCGAAAAGCTATCGTGATGCGGCGGTTTCAAAGGATGAGCAGAAGCACGTGATAGAGGACTTCAAAGATAAGGAAAACCCGCTTGCCATTCTCGTCGTTTGCGACATGCTGATCACCGGTTTCGACGCCCCGGTGGAGCAGGTCATGTATCTTGACAGCCCCCTGAAAGAGCACACCCTATTGCAGGCGATTGCGCGCGTAAACCGCACTGCTGAGGGAAAGGACTACGGTCTTGTAATAGACTACTGGGGTGTTTCACGTGACCTTCAGCAAGCTCTTGCAATATTCTCTCCGGAAGATGTATCGGGAGCACTCAAACCGAAAACGGATGAACTGCCTAGACTGGAGATGCGGCACAGGGCTGTAATGCGGTTTTTTGACACAGTCGACAGGAATAACCTGGAGGCGGTTTTGCTTGTCATCGAACCTGAAGATGTTCGAGCCGAATTCGACCTCGCCTTCAAGAGGTTCAGCAGGAGTCTCGATATGATGCTTCCCGATCCCGTGGGACTCCGTTACATAGATGATCTGAAATGGCTTGATAAGGTGCGCAGCGCAGCCAGAGCCCGTTTCAGAGATTCTGCTTTGAATCTCTCAGGTTGTGGAGAAAAGGTTAAGCAACTTATCGAGCAGTATATCCGAACCAACGGTGTAAGCCAACTTCTGAAACCGGTCTCCATATTTTCGGAACAATTTGACGAGGAGGTAGAGAAACTCTCCTCCCCTGAAGCCAAAGCGAGTGAAATGGAACATGCCATTCGACATGAAATAAGCGTTCACCTTGACGAAAATCCCGTTTTCTATCAATCCTTGAGAGAGCGCCTTTCTTCCATTATTGAAGAGAGACGACAGGAGAGGATTGATGCTGCCGAGCAGTTAAAGCTACTAGCACCTCTTGTTAATGAACTAAGAGGAGTGGGCAGCAAGGCTCAGGATATCGGAATGTCTGACGACCAGTTTGCCTTTTATAAGCTACTTGAGGCCAAGGAAAATGTATCGCAATACGCCCCTACTGCCGCTGAAGAACATGCGGAATACGGCGAGCCTGATGCGGATAAAACAAAACAGGAGCTTGCAAAATCAATCCTCTATAATCTTGAAAAAGTGGCCGTCATTGACTGGCAACACAAGGACGATGTTCAGCGGGAGATGAGGAAGAGCGTCAAGAGACATCTTCGTAGTGCCGGCTACAGTTCCGATGAGATCGAGTCTTTTACCTTAAAGATCATCGATCTGGCACGCGTAAGGTTGGCTAAATGAATGGGCAAAATATAAGCGAGCATGGCTCAGTTCGGTTTGGACAGAGGGAATGCTCTGCTGGTACACAAGGACAGGATCGTTGCCTAGCACTATGACTCTGAATGCTCCTGCTAAAAAAGGTCTCCTTAAGATTCTTGTTCTTGAACCCTATTACGGTGGCTCGCACAGGTTATTCCTTGAGGGGCTGAAGAGACAACTTCCATTTGAGTTTGAGTTCATGACCCTTCCGGCACGCAAATGGAAATGGAGAATGCGGCTTGCAGCGCCTTATTATGCCGAAAGACTTCATGAACTCGGGCAGCGCTTTGACCGGATACTCTGCTCTACATTTGTTGATGTGGCCGCTTTTAGGGGCCTTGCTCCTGCGTGGGTTCGGGAGGTTCCGCTTCTTACATACTTTCATGAGAATCAGTTTGCATACCCAGTGCAGGTAGAGGACGAACGTGACTTCCATTTTGCATTAACCAACCTGACCACCGCGCTGGCTTCAGACAGCCTTGCATTTAACTCACTATACAATCTTAATTCTTTTATTGAAGGCATTGAGAAACTTCTTAAAAAATCATACGATTTAAAGCTGGTAAATCCCGGTAAAATTATACGTAAAAAATCGAGACTGCTTTGGCCGGGAATCGATTTTTCGATGATTGATTCGAAGATCTATGATGAGGAAGAAAAATCTAAAAATGACAGTCCACCTGTAATTGTCTGGAATCACCGCTGGGAACACGATAAAAATCCTGAGTTATTTTTTAAAACCCTTTTTGAACTTGATAGTGAAGGTCTCGATTTTCGGCTTGTGGTGCTCGGTAAATCATTCAGAGTTTTACCAGAGATTTTTAAAGAGGCGAAAACCCGACTCTCTCACAAGCTGCTTCATATGGGCTACGCCAAGTCGCGTCATGACTATGCCCGGTGGCTTAGACACGGAGACATCGCGGTCTCTACGGCCAGACATGAGTTTTTCGGTATTGCCATTATCGAAGCGGTCCGGGCTGGCTGCCGTCCGCTTGTGCCAAGGAGACTTTCTTATCCCGAGTTGTTTCCAGAGGAGTTTCTGTACGAGAATAATAATGTTGAAAAATTTGCCGTTCGACTGAAGCAGGAAATTTTAAGAAAAAGACGGCTTACACCAGATCTTGCTGGAAAGCTGACCGACCGTTTCTCTTGGGATAGACTGGCTTTGGATTATCAAACATGGATTGAAGAATCGAATCTCTAGTTTCAATCAATTTCGTAAAGAGCATCGAGCTGCTTTCTAAACCGCTCGATAACCACCTTCCTCTTCACCTTTAGTGTGGGTGTCAGTTCGCCACCTTCTTCGGAAAACGGGTTTGTTAATACGAGAATTTTTTTTATTTTCTCGAACCTGGCAAGATCGGCAGTCCTTTCATCAATCCGGGACATTAGAAAATCTTTTACTTCCTCCTGCCGGGCAATCTCAGAAGGCTGCATTCCGGCCAGTCCAAGAGAATCGGCAATATTCAATAGGCATTCGTACTCTGGAACCACAAGAGCAGTGAGGTATTTTCTCTGGTCCCCGTACACCATAACCTGGCAGATGAATTCATCCAGCATTATGAGATTTTCGAGGGTCTGAGGGGATATGTTTTTTCCGGCTGAAGTAATAATTATGTCTTTCTTTCTATCTGTTATTCGTAGGTAGCCGTCTTTGTCCAACTCACCGATATCGCCGGTGTGAAGCCAGCCATCTTTTATTATGTTACGCGTGGCTGCTTCATCGTTGTAGTAGCCGAGCATTACGTTGGGGCCTTTAACAAGAATCTCTCCGTCTTCTGCTATTTTCACCTCAACCCCGGGAAGCAGGATTCCGACAGTTCCCGGCCTTACAGCACCCAGCCGATTTACCGCAATAACAGGCGACGATTCGGTAAGACCATATCCCTCCAGAATTGACACACCGGCGGCCAGAAAGAATTCCACAATTTCCGGCGTAAGCGGCGCGCCGCCTGATACGAAAAATCTAATTCTACCGCCCATTTTTTCCTTTAAACGCGCAAACACCAGACGATCGGCTATTTGATTTAAAAACCGAAGCCAGATGCCAGGCTTTTCATCTGCGGCTTCCAGTTTCATGCGCTGGTATCCAATTTTAATAGCAGTATTAAAAAGAATTTTCCTCGGGGCCGGGGCAGACCTAATAGCTTCTATCACGCGTGCATAGAGTTTTTCATAAAACCGTGGTACAGCTATCATTACGGTGGGCCGTACAATGCGCATATCGTCGGCCACTTTTCTCATCGATTCCGCATAGGCGATGGTGACACCCATCATCAGCATGAGAAACTGACCTATGGTACGTTCAAATACATGGCTTAAAGGCAGAAACGACAGGCAGGTATCACCAGGACCAACAGTTACAATAGATGCTCCGGCAGCCGCGTTAGAGAGTATATTTGAATGCGAAAGCATCACTCCTTTCGGGTCTGCCGTGGTTCCTGAGGTATATATTATGGTTGCACAATCCTCGGGCCGAATTTCACTGAGTCTCTTATCCAGTTCTGCGGCTGTGCCACTTTTCATACCCTCTGCACCCAGCTTTTGCAACCCCTGAAAATCAAATATATTGGTATTCGTATCGGGTAACTGCGTGTTATCAAATGCCACAATGTGCTCTAACTGATTATCAAGGCCGACCAGCATCCCGGCTTTTTCAGCACGAGATATGAAAACGATCTTCGTGCCTGATTTTTGCAGTATACCAGCCATCTGCACAGGAGTGCTTGTATGGTAAATCGGTACTGTGATGGCTCCGGCCGCGATAATTGCAAGGTCTGCTATCACCCACTCAGGCCGGTTGTAGGATATGATAGCCACCCGGTCGCCAGGTTTTACTCCCAGACTAATCAGGCCACAGGCCGTTTCGCGCACAGCCGTACCCATTTCGTCCCAAGTGGTAGCGATATATTTAGCAGATGAATTCTTATAGAGCAGAGCATCTTTGCCGCTGAATCGGGCCACGCTCGAAAAGAACATTGCGGGGATGGTTGCGGGAGTAATTTCGGGGGTGGTCATAAAATATGTAACTCAGGTACTTAGACTTAAGACTGAAGGCTAAAGCATATTTTAATTATTTTTAATTCTTTCCCCTAACAGTCTCACGCGGCGCAAGCGCCTGCGCTGCGCGTCAACCTTCAGTCTATCCACCTGTCAGTCATAGAATTTCTTTCCTGTTTGAGCCATCTCTATAAGCAATGCGGCTGGCTTAAATCTTTCACCGTGCAGGCTGGCAAGCTCCTCCAGGTCTTTTACTACCCGGGCAACTCCCATCGTATCGGCATATCTGAGCAGTCCACCTGTAAAGGGCGGAAATCCTGCGCCGAAAATCATGGCTGTATCCACAGCCTCGGGTTGGCCGACAACCGCCTCTTCAAGGGCAAGCGCTGCCTCATTAATCATAGGCAGAATGAGCCTGTCTACAATATATTGTTCCCCAAGTTTAAGATCTCCCCTGATATGGGGAAGCAGAAATTTTTTCAATCCGGAATCACTCTGCCTTCCGCCTTTTTTGTCGTAACGGTAAAAACCCTTTCCGCTCTTTTTACCAAGCCGCCCATCATCACACATTGCGGTCAGAATCGGGGAAGGTCTCATCCGGTCGCCAAAGCCCTGCTGGAGGTTCTCGCAAACGTGCGATGCAATATCAAGCCCTACAACGTCCAGCAGGATAAAAGCACCCATCGGCATTCCAAACTCGAGCATTGCTTCATCCACCGCCTCCATGCCGACCCCGTCCTCCAAAAGGTGGGCCGCTTCATTCAGGTAGGGAAGAAGCAGTCTGTTAACCAGAAACCCCGGACTGTCTTTAACCACAACAGGAATTTTGCCAAGCCGTTTTGTAAGAGCAGTAACAATCCTCACAGTGAGATCCGAGGTGTGTTCGCCCTGAACCACCTCTACAAGCTGCATACGGTCTACAGGATTAAAAAAATGCATGCCTGCAACCCGCCAGGCATCTGGCACAGCTCTGGCCATATCGCTGATAGAAAGCGATGATGTGTTTGAGACAATAACAGTATCTTCGCGGGTAGCTGCGGCCAGGTCTAAGAGCAGAGATTTTTTTACATCCATGCTTTCCACCACAGCCTCTATTACCACATCTGTTCTCTTAAGTCCGCGCATCATAGTATCGCAGGATATTCGCGATGGTATCCAAACCGCATCCGTAGAGGAGTAGATCCCCTTGCTTTTCTTTTTTCTAACTGCCAAGTAAACAGCGCGCAGGGCCTTGCCCAACGCCTTTGTGGACATATCCACAAGGCGCACCTTTATGCCGTTTTCAGCAACCAGTGTTGCTATTGAGCCTCCCATGGCTCCAGCCCCGATTACCGCCATACTGGATATATATCCGGCCGGAGATCTATCTACATGAGAAAATTTTTCTCTGAGATGAAAGACCTTTATAAGGTTTTTAGATGTTTCTGTTACGGCCATCTCGCCAAGCAGATGAGCTTCTGATGCGAAGCCTTCTTTTAGGCCGTGTTTAAAACCGTCCTCTATTGCATCTATAGCTGCAAGCGGAGCAGGATAGTGATTACCGACTTTCTCTCTTACAGCCTGGCGCGCTTTACCAAAGAGAAAATTTCTCCCGAATTTATTGGATTCAAACAGCAGTGCCATCCCGCGGGATTTCCATGAAGTTTTTTTAAACTTTTTCCCTGACCTTGATTCGCCGTGCCTGCTTATAAGCCTGCCAGCCGCTTCCATAAGGCACTCTTTTACCGCCACATCAGTTACAAGCCCGATCTGCCTGGCTTTTTTGGGATAAACCTTGGCTCCGGTGGTTATCATCCTAAGGGCTTCTTGAATTCCGACCAGCCGGGGAAGTCTCTGAGTTCCACCAAAACCTGGAATAATACCAAGGGTGGTTTCAGGAAGACCTAGAACCGTTTTGGTCGAATCAGTAACCACCCGGTAATCACAGGCAAGAGCCAGTTCCAACCCTCCACCCAGGCATGCGCCGTCAATAGCAGCAACTACAGGAAATGGAAGTTCTTCAAGCCGTTTCAATACTCGCTGCCCCTGTTCTGAAAGGCGCGAGCCTTCGCCCGGTGAAGCAATTGTTTCGATTTCGGATATATCCGCTCCGGCAATGAAGTTGCCGTCCTTACCAGAGACGATCACTGCTCCGTCAATGCCAGAACCTGACTCCAGCTCAGCTATCAGGCTATCTAACTCCGCCACTACGCCGGTGGTAAGTTTATTAACCTTTTCGCCTGGCAAATCAAAGGTGATAGTGGCGATACCGTCTAAGATATCTATGGTGAATGCATTAGGCATTTTTCTATTCTTTTCCTTTTATTTCCTCTCAAGTATCATTGCCGCACCCTGGCCTCCGCCTATACAGAGAGTGGCCAAGCCGAGGTCTACTGATCGTTTCTGCATCTCGATAAGAAGGGTAAGCACAAGCCGAACTCCGCTTGAGCCAACAGGATGTCCCATAGCAATTGCTCCACCGTTTACGTTTAATATCCCGCGGTCTATCCGACCGATAGCTTTTTGCCTGCCGAGAAATTTTTCAGAAAGTTGATCTGAGTCGAAGATCATCTCGTTGGCGATAACCTGCGCGGCAAAAGCCTCATTCATTTCTATAAGTCCTATTTCAGAAAAATCGATATCTGAATGATCAAGAACCAGAGAGGTAGAATACGCGGGGCCAAGTCCCATCCGCTTTGGAGAGAGCCCGGCAAAGGCGTGCGCCCTTATAAAACCCATAGGCTCAAGACCGCGCCGCAAGGCCGCCTCTTCACTTGTCATCAACACCGCTGCGCCGCCATCGGTTATCTGGGAGGAGTTTCCTGGGGTTACTGTACCGTATTTTTTATCAAATACAGGTTTCAGACTGGAAAGCAACTCCATGCTTTGATCAAGCCTTACGCCGTTATCAAAAGTCACGGCATCACTAAAACGCGGTGGCGGCAGCACCGGCATAATCTCGTCATTAAACCGGCCATCTGACCGGGCAGCGCCAGCCCTCTGATGACTCATCACTGCAAACTCGTCCTGGGCTACGCGGCTTATCTTAAATTCCCGGGCAAGAAGCTCGGCTGTTTGTCCCATGTTCAAGCCGCAGGTGGGATCATTAAGGCCAAGCATCAGACCGACTTTCGGAACAAAATGACGAGGCCTGAGTCCAAGAAGAGGCTTTAGTTTTGCTTTCCAGCTCCGCCCGTAACGAAAACGGGTAATGGCATCCTGAAGTTTTTTAGGAATAAAAAACGGAATGTTCGACATTGATTCAACGCCGCCTGCTACCACCACTTCGGCCTTACCAGTGGCTATAAGCTGCGCGGCAGAGGTTATTGCCTGCATTCCCGAGGCGCAGTTACGGTGAACCGTAAAAGCCGGAACATGCTCTGGAATTCCGGAGAATAAAGAAATCACCCTAGCAACGTTAACCGCATCCATGGGCTGCGCCACGTTACCTATGACCACGGAGTGAATGTCGTGAGGATCTATTTCCTGTCTGGCAAGAAGCTCGGAAATAACCAGCCTGCCCAGGTCCACGGCGCTCATCTCTGAAAACAGAGTTCCGGCCTTTACGTAAGGGGTTCTTATTCCACCGATTATCGCTATTCTTCGGCCCATTTTCTTATCTCCGCAACTCTAATACTTCTTTATAAACCCATATCACAATAACCGCAACGCTAATACTATCTTTATAAAACCATATCACAATAACCGCCTAAAGGCTAAGTAACAATTTAGTTTAATTAAATTCTAAGGTTCAAAATTCATGATTATTGACTCATCACTGCAAAACAGGTAGGCTGTTATTTAAGTTGTTATTTAAGTTGATATTTAAGCTGTTATTAAAATATTTATAATACTTATCGGCAGTTATCATTTGGCTCTTGAAGGAGAAATATGGACGATCAAGCTGCACTGAAGATGGTTGAATCGGCACGTCAGAAGAGTTCTTCAGGCGCGAGTTTTGCCGGTGGTCTATTCATGGGCCGCTTTGATTTTAGCGCACTCTTTCCCTTTCCCGAACAATCAGCGGACGATCGGCTAAAGGGAGATGAACTCATACTGAAGGTACAGCCATTTCTAGAAAATAAGGTAGACGCCGACCGCATAGATCTCGAGGAAAAGATACCGGATGAGGTAGTTGCCGGACTTCGGGAACTTGGCCTTTTCGGAATGAAAATCCCCGCAAATTACGGAGGGCTCGGCCTATCTCAAAGCAATTACAACCGAGTAATACACCTTGTCGCATCACACTGCGCCTCAACTGCCGTCATGCTTTCAGCGCACCAGAGCATAGGTGTTCCGCAGCCGCTTTTGACGTTCGGCACCGAACAGCAGAAAGAGAAATTCCTGCCGCGTCTTGCATCCGGGACTCTCTCGGCCTTTGCACTTACAGAACCCGGAGTTGGCTCGGACCCCTCGCACATGAGCACGACTGCAAAGCTCACTGAAGACGGAAGCGCCTATCTAATAAACGGTGAAAAGCTCTGGATCAGTAACGGTCCCGAAGCAGAAATCATCATTGTGATGGCCAGAACTCAGACAGGATCGTCCGGCCATCCGGCAGTATCAGCTTTCATCCTGGAGACAAATACTCCTGGCTTCGAGACGGCACACGAATGCCGTTTTATGGGTCTGACCGGCATCAGCAACGGTCTTTTAAAATTCAATAACGTCCGCGTCCCAAAAGAGAACCTTCTTGGCCGGGAAGGCATGGGTATGAAGATAGCCCTTACCACTCTTAACACCGGCAGACTTACACTTCCGGCAGCATCAGCCGCTGTAGCCAAGCAGTGCCTTGCAATACTCCGTCCCTGGATAAATGAAAGAAAGCAGTGGGGAAAAAGCATAGGCAAACACGATGCCGT
>CAYWZR010000053.1:0-11851 GCA_964462885.1 uncultured Nitrospirota bacterium | reverse complement strand
TCCAAACCCAACAAGCATAAGGGCCTGATTAACCGAGGATATTCTGCCTGGGAAGCCATATACCGGTGAATTAACCATTTTAAGCAATCTGGCAGAAAGCGCTTGATCTTTGCTGATAAGATCACCAATCTGTTTGACCGAAACCCCTTCCGAGTCTATCATGGCCAACAGATTTGTAAGAACCGCCGGAATTGTAGGAATTGTGCTTAGGCTTTCAATTTTCCTCCGTATTTCAACTACTGATTTCATTGATTGCTGTAAAGCCTATCGATATGTTTATGCATAGCTTGTTTCATGATGTTCATAGTTGTGCTGTCGCCGACTTTTGAAAAAGCTGTATCTACAATCTTAAAGTAGTTTTCCTTTGAAAACCTCAGTTCCTCCATGCCTTCCACGTATATTGCTTCGATATTCAGAGTCTTAAGCTTAGCAATCATCTGCTCTGTTATTTCCATACCAGTGCCATACAGTACCATACCAGCCTCGTTCTCAACAGGTTTAGCCAATTCTAGCCCTGGAACGGCAATATTTGTTTTAATTTTTTTCATGTTTTTTCATACAAAGAAATAAAAGACAAAAAGCTATAAGTAGGCAAAGAGATTTGGATTCCTTATATTTTTGTCCCTGTCACAGATCTCAGGTTCTCAGGTTAAGTTTGAATTATAACATATGAGTTTCAAACGGTAAAATCGCACATAAATATAGTCAGTGTTCAACACCGTTACGCTTAGTGCGACCACAAAATTGTAGAGGAATGTTCAGCTTGTTGATCTTCTTCTTTAGTGTGTTCCGGTTGATTCCAAGAATACGCGCTGCCTGGACCTGGTTTCCCTCTGTATGGTTAAGCACAAGGGTTAGAAGCGACCGATCGACCTCTGTTAAAACCGTTTCATATAGGTTGAAATGCTCCATCCTTGATATGCCATCCAGCAGATGCTTTAGCTTGTCCTCGAAAAAAGCACTCAGGGTTATTTCTTTTCTCGTCCTGCAATCATCAAGGGTTTTTTTTACAGCAAGATGTAGGTCTTCTACTTTAAAAGGTTTTTCAAGACATGAGTATGCGCCTATCTTTATCGCCTCAACAACGGATGCCATGCCTCTGTATGCAGTGATGATGATGATAGGAAAATTCTTCTTTGTGGCGATCATCCGTTTCAAAAGATCCAATCCTTTTGTGTCTGGAAGCTCCAGATCAAGAAGAGCCATGCAGTAGTCGCCTTTAAGTAGTTTGAGCCCCTCCTCACCTGTTGATGCATGGGTTACAGGGAACTCAGGCTCCAGAGTCTCTTTTACGACACTGGCTATACTTTCATCATTGTCAATCAGGAGAATATTCATGTCAACAAGGGTCTGATTTTTTTGGGAAATTGGAAGTTATCGCTCAAGATGTCTTATTTATGGGTGTCATATCCCACGTTACCGCCCTGCAAAAATATAGCACAAGGGCCGAAAGTTTGTCATGTAATATTCACAGGCAGCCAACCTCCAGCCACCTGGAGCAAGTTATCCGCTGGATAATCAGGGGCAGCCTTCGTTATACTTCAACACTATGTTTACTAAAAGAATAATCCCATGCCTGGACGTAAAAGGCGGTCGTGTTGTAAAGGGCGTAAGCTTTGTTAACCTACGTGATGCAGGAGACCCTGTAGAAATAGCCAAGGCGTATGATCAACAGGGCGCTGACGAATTAGTTTTTCTGGATATCACAGCTTCCCACGAAAACCGGGATATTATAATTGACGTTGTGCAACATACAGCTGAGAAGGTTTTTATGCCTCTTACGGTAGGCGGGGGAGTCAAAAACATGGAAGACATCCGGCGTCTTCTCAAAGCCGGGGCCGACAAGGTAGGGATAAACACCATGGCGGTTAATAACCCGGATTTCATACGCGAGGCATCCGAGCGGTTTGGCAGTCAGTGTATTGTAGTCGCTATTGATGCAAAAAGAGGAAAGTCTCAGCCAGGTAAACAGTCAGGATGGGAGGTCTATATTCACGGAGGCCGCAGGCCTACCGGACTTGATGCCGTGGAATGGGCCGTTAAAATGAATGACTTTGGGGCCGGAGAGATACTGCTTACAAGCATGGATTGTGACGGGACAAAGGACGGGTATGATCTTGAATTAACCAGCACAATATCCGATGCCGTACGCATTCCTGTAATTGCTTCTGGAGGAGCCGGCACTCTTAAACATTTGTACGAAGGACTAACCCTGGGAAAAGCCGATGCCGTACTTGCAGCTTCAATCTTTCACTACAGGGAATTCACAGTAGGTGAAGCAAAGGCCTATTTAGAAAGTAAAGGGATACCGGTCAGAAATGCAGTTACCGGTTCCACATGATTAACAACCTGCTTAATCTTCTCTTTCCTCAAAAATGTCCAACATGTTCAGGCCCCTCTAAAACTCATATTCACTCTCCTTTTTGCACCACCTGCTGGGCTTCAATTCGCCCCTATACCGGTGCTGCTTGTGACTGTTGTGGTCTGCCGCTTTCATCACCTCTGGCAAAAACATGCTCGGAGTGCATGAGTGTCCCACCGGCTTATAACTCTCTGAGATCTTTCGGCCTCCACAAGGGAGCGCTTCGCACCGCTATTCACCACCTCAAATACAAACGACAGCGAAGACTGGCAAATCCACTTGGAAAATTGCTTTTGGCAATGGATCTACCTAAGACAGATCTTGTGGTCCCGGTCCCTCTTCATCCGGAAAGACTTTACCGAAGGGAATTCAATCAGGCAGCGCTTCTTGCCGGCGAGGTGGCTAAAAATAAGGCCATAGACTTAGACCTTAACGGCCTTATAAAGACAGATAATACACCGCCTCAAGTGGGCCTTAGAAGACGTGAAAGGATCAGAAACGAACGTAACGCTTTTGGTCTGACTGAAAAACATGGCTTTAATAATATGAGAATACTGCTTGTAGACGATGTCTGTACCACTGGAACAACTATAAGGGCCTGTTCCAACGTTTTGATGGATGCCGGTGCCAAAAGCGTACATGCTGTTACTCTTGCCCGAAGTGTTTCGGATGTATGGCAGATTTAAGGAATGCCAAAATAAATGTGAGAGGTGAGAAGAATGTGGCTGGGACGCCTGGATTCGAACCAGGGATTACGTGAGTCAAAGTCACGTGGCTTGCCGCTCGCCTACGCCCCAATTTTTTTCATTAAGATTTTTAGTACGATTTTAATCAATTACCGATTCCATCAAAGTTTCGGCAGTTACATTCCATAACTGCCCGAATTCCTTGCTCGCAATAACTGCCTGATCATGGCTGTCAAACAGCCCGACCACAGAGGAACCGCTACCGCTCATCACTGTTCCAAGCGCCCCGGCATCAACTAATCTGGATTTTATCTCACGAACTTCAGGGAACCGCTTTAACACTATCTGTTCGAAATCATTCCACAATCCGTCCGCTACTTCACCAGTATCGCCTCCAACAATGCTGGAACAGCATAGTCTAGACTTACGGCGGTTGTTTGTCAATGTCAGGTTTTGATATGCCCAGGCTGTTGAGATACTGAAATCTGGTTTAACTAGTAACATATGAAACGGCTTCTTGGGTATAAAAGGTATAACCACTTCCCCCCTGCCAGAGACTCGTGCAGCCGGGCCGTAAAGAAAAAATGGAACGTCAGATCCAAGTTGTTCGGCCATGAAGTGAAGTTCTGCATTAGGCTTTTTGCTCGAAAACTTCAATTCCCAAAGCTTGCTTAGGCCTACAAGAGCTGCCGCTGCATCAGAGCTTCCACCGCCCAGACCTGCTCCGGCTGGTATCTTTTTATCTAGATGAATACTTGCCCCGGCAGTCACACCATACCGCTTGCGCAAAAGGTTTGCCGCCTTTATCACCAGGTTCTGCCCGACCGGCCCGCAGGTTTTGTCACTACATGTAAGCATAAGCTGATCTGTTGGGAGAAGTTCAAAGGTAAGTGTGTCAAATAGACTGACCTGGTAGAAAACCGATTCTATTTCATGAAAGCCATCGGTGCGTTTACCCAGAACTCTAATACAAAGGTTAACCTTGGCAGGTGCTTTAAGCTTAAATGCGCTCATGGATTCTGGAGTTTATCTTGCAATTTATCCCGCAACTGTTTGGCCAGATTCTCATCGTCAGCCACAATTTCAAGCGCTTTTCGCCAAGATTCCTTAGCCTTTTCAGTCATCCTTTTTTTCATATAGATATCACCGAGATGGTCGTAAAGTATGGGATCACCTTTTACCTGCTCTACGGCTTTTATCTGTTCCTGAAGAGCTTCCTCGTACATACCCTTTTTATAGTAAGCCCAGGCAAGGCTGTCCATTATATAGCCGCTTTCAGGCTGGTTCTTAAGAGCTTTCTTAAGCATCGAGATAGCCTCGTCCAGGTAAATTCCGCGGTCCGCATAGCTGTAACCAAGATAATTCAATGCTTCGGTATGCTCAGGGTTCAGTTTAATAGTCTGCTTCAGCATATCCAACATAGCGTCAAAGTTCCCGAGTTTCTCTTCCACAATCGCCAGATTGAATAAAAAATCTTCCTTTTTAGGAGATAACGACAGACCGGTTTTCATCGCCTTTCTGGCTTCTTTATATCTATTTGCATGAAGCAAAACCTCACCCATATAGAGGTATATCTCGGGCATATCCTTTTTAAATCCCAAAACTTCCTTGTAAGTTTGTACAGCTTTATCTATCTGACCGGTTTTGCCGTAAATATAACCTAGCTGCACATAAGACCTGACATCGTACGGATTCTGATTGATAACTTTTTTATACTGCTCTATAGCATCATCGTAACGTTTGAGCTGCTGATAAACCAGCGCAAGGTAGTACAGAACCGACATATCTCCTGGCATGGCTTTTATCACCTGGATAAATTCCTCTTCAGCCTTTTCGTACTGTCCGCTTTCGACGTATAAAACTCCCATCTCAAAATGGATGTCCGCATTCTCCGGATCCGACTCACTCATTTTGCGAAACTGTTTGATAGCGCTTTCATAGGAATCTTTCTTTACAAGCGCCCTGGCCAGACGTTTCCGAATGCTTTGGTTGTTGGGATTGATTTTAAGAACAGACCTATAATACTCCACCGCCTTGTCCCAGTTCTCCATTTGTTCGTTAATGAAACCTAAATTGGCATATGCAGGTTCGAAGTTAGGGCGCATCTCAAGTATCTGTTGATAGTATGGCTTGGCAAGTTCAAACTCCCCTTTTTCCATGTATAGGTTGCCTAGGTAGTAAGAAGCCATAAAGCTGTCAGGGTTAAGACTTTGCACTTTTTCGAATGCTTCAATAGCTTGGCTATAGTTTTTTTCTGCTGCGTAGAGCGCTCCTAGAATCAACCATGCGTCTATTTTTCCAGAGTCTGTTTGCACCGCCTTCCGATAGGCGGCTATCGCCGCTTCATTATTGTTTGCAATTTTTTGTACATCTCCAAGTAGCATAAGAGCCGGCACGTACTTAGGGTTTTTTATAAGAACATTCTCAGCCACAACCATAGCCTCGTCTGTCTTTCCTGACTTAAGAAGCGCTACTCCAAGCTGAACTGGAATCTCAAGCGAATCCTTGTCCTGCTTTGCGGCCTTTCTGTAATCAGAGATAGCGCCTTCCAGATCTCCATTTAGTTCTTTGTTGTAGCCGAGTATATACAAATAGGCGGCCTCTTTGGAGAACGAGTGGCTCACCCCAAAGAGTTGTTTTACATTAGGTGTTTTTCTAACAGAAACCGCTGGTGCGCAAGCTGAAATTGTAAAGACCAGGAGTCCTGCAAGGAAACTCCTGAACCAAAGATTCGTGAGGGGTGTAAGGTTTTTGTGATAGTGCATAATTATTTTCTAAAAAATATAAAAAACCTAAGAATCCTAAAGGTTCTAAAAACGTCTAAAAGACTTCAGTCTTCAGTTTTCAATATAAACATCTATAGTTACTAAGAATTAAACCATACGCTCTGGAATGAAGACAAGATTTGAAACAGGCACTTTGCAGGGAGCTTCCGGAATATCTATTACATAACGGGGAAGTTCCTGTGGTTTTAAAACTGTATGGAGGTCGCTGTAGAGCTTCCATCCGGCCTCGGTGGTAATATGAAAATGGCTGGTTCCCCTGGCTGGATCCGGGTGGTGTAAATAATATGGTTTTATGCCGTGCCTGAAGAGGCGTTTAAAAAGCTCTCCAAGAATATAAGACTTATCATTAACGCCACCAAGAAGAACCGCCTGATTTAGCACCTCTACGCCTGCTCTTGCAAGCCTGTTACATGCTTCTAAGCTCTTATCGGTAAGCTCTCTTGGGTGATTAAAGTGAGTGATCAGGCGACACGGTCTGGTAGTATTGCCTATAACTCCGGCCAGAGCGAACGTTATGCGGGAAGGCAGAGTCACAGGAACCCTGCTGTGAATCCTGTAAGCTATGACATGCTTGATCGAGGAGAGATCATTAAAAAGACTTTCTAAGTACTGATCGGATCTCATCAACGGATCTCCGCCTGAAAGTATCACCTCTTTAATGCCACGATTTCCCTTGATATAACTCAGAGCATCCTGCATGTCTCCGTCATATGTTTTGCTATTTTGCTTGTTTATAAGAGACTTTCGAAAGCAGAACCTACAGAACATTGAACACTGAGTTGTAATCTGCAGCAATACTCTGTCTGGATACCGGTGTGTTATGCCAGGGGCACGGCAGTGCGCAATCTCTTTTAGAGGATCTACCACAAAACCCGGCATATCATGGAGTTCCTGAGGATCAGGAACGCATTGACGGCGTATCGGACAGTTGGGATCGTCCTTGTCGATAAGGCTTGCGTAATAGGAAGATATCAGCAAACGAAAACGAGTAGTTACAGATTCATACAACAACCGGCTGTTTTCTGGAATAAGCCCGGCTTCTACCAAATCGTCAATACTCTTTAGAGATTTTTTTTCAAGTCCTTTTTCACGGACTATTCCCATGGGCTTTTCGGTTATCACAATCTAAAGTATAATTAATTTAGGAGTAAGAATTCAGAAGGTAGGAGGAAAATAAAATAAAAATTGATTGTTTTATCTCGAAAAGCTGTTCATCACTGGAAGGTCTTAAAAGCAATATCAAAGCCGCAACTACCGAACTCGGCATTGAGGCTGCAATTAACTACCGGAGGGTCGGTAATGAGGAGGCCATTAGCCTTGCTCTTGAGGGTTCACCCACTGTGAGAATAAACGGCAGGGATATCCTTGAAAAAAAAGGCATCCTTTCTACTCCGGGCATTGCTTGAAGGACATATATGGACGAGTCCGGGAGACTCGTTAATGTTCCTCCGGTTTCTATGCTTATCGAAGCGATAAAAAAGGAAGAGCATAACAGCTAAACGCCTTAATCTATAAATCTATTTTTTAAGTAGAGTCTGTCCATAAATTACCTTTTTTTATTTTTGTCATGCCCGAAGTCTTTAATCGGGCATCCAGAACTCATTGAAAAGGCTGGATTCCGGCTTAAGAACTGCCGGAATGAAAGATAAAGAGACTGAATTTAAGGACAGACTCTAAGTAAAGCTTCAGAGCATTTTTTGCTCTGACAGCGTTTTTGTGGATGAGGGTGTCCAGTCATTTGTCTAAATTACCGGTTCCGGTAATTTCCCGATCAGTTTAATCTTATACTTGAAACTTCAACTCACGTCTAATAACACAGAGTTAACCTTTATTTATTAAGGTGTTGCACAAATTAAAAATCAGTCAGACATAGCAGTTTGTCCAGATTTTTGAAAATAGTATTTTGGTTTACTATTTAGCCGCTTCTAAAGCGTATTTGCTAATTAAAGTTGCCTTATACATCTGACGATACCTGAACTAGTTATCTGTTTTTTATATAACAAGATTTTCCAAATGAGATATTAATTCTATGAACGATCTACCCACAAAAGTTTTGATAATCGAGAATCATCCGGAAGATGTTGACCTGTTGCGCAAGATGTTTTCAGAAGTACCTGACGAGAATTTCGAGCTTGTCTTTAGTAACCGGGTTTCTGAAGGGTTGGAATACTTGGCTGAAGGCAGTTTTGTTGTGGTAATACTGGAGCTTTCACTTACAAATGGTCTGAGCCCTGATACAGTAAGCGTTTTTCAGTCTCAATTCCCTCATATTCCGATTATAGTTATGACTGACCTTAATGTTGATAAACATGCCCTCCAGGCTGTAAGACAGGGTGCACAGGATTATCTGGTTAAGAACGAACTGAATAGTTTTATTTTGGCCAGATCCATACGTTATGCGATAGAGCGACAACGGGCGATAGAAGCATTGAGCATAAGTGAGGCACGGTTAAGCCTGATAATGCGCGGTACTAGAGACGGAATCTGGGACTGGAACCTCTTGACTGGTGAGTTTTATTTATCACCACGCTGGCTCGAAATGATCGGATATAAAGAACATGAAATAAAAAACAATTTTGTCGGTTTTCACAAATTAATCCATCCTGATGATTTGGGAGCTGCTCTTGATGCCTGGATTGGCGGTATGCAGGGAGAACTCGATTCATTTTCTGTAGAATATCGCCTTAAAAGCAAGCAGGGAGATTACATATGGGTCCAAAGCCGGGGGCTGGCGCTACGCGATATCAAAGGCACTCCTATAAGACTTGCCGGATCGAATACTGATATTACAGAACGTAAGCGGTTTGAGGTGGAACTGTTGGAAGCAAGAAGCTCAGCCGAGGCTTCCAGCCGGGCAAAAAGTGACTTTCTGGCCAATATGAGTCACGAGATACGTACGCCTATGAACGGTATTATCGGAATTGCCGATCTACTCATGGATACAGAACTAACCGGAGAGCAAAGAGAATATCTGGATATGTTAAAAGGGTCGGCAGACTCTCTTTTATCGATTATCAATGATATTCTCGACCTGTCTAAAATCGAAGCTGGAAGGTTTGAGCTCGACTCTTCTGCATTCAGACTTCGTGACTGCATAAGGGAGATTTTAAATATAGGTGCGGTCAGTGCATCCAAAAAAGGACTGCAACTGACATACGATGTTGCTCCGGATGTGCCGGACTCGATCGTGGGTGACCCCGGATTTATAAGG
The DNA here is from genome assembly GCA_964462885.1 of uncultured Nitrospirota bacterium. GTDB lineage: Bacteria > Nitrospirota > Thermodesulfovibrionia > SZUA-242 > SZUA-242 > JALUUO01. The sequence continues at coordinate 2,806 of CAYWZR010000053.1, read as the reverse complement.
CAGATACTTATCAACCTTGTTGGCAATGCCGTAAAATTCACTGAAAAAGGCGGTGTTTCGATCCGTGTGGACAATGAGGAACGTGGCACTGACGAAATCACTCTTCACTTTAGGGTGACTGATACAGGAATCGGTATTCCTAAAGAACACCAGCAAAAGATATTCGACATTTTTACGCAGGCTGACTCTTCCACAACACGCAAGTACGGAGGCACAGGGCTTGGTCTTTCGATCTGTTCACGGTTGGTGGAAATGATGAAAGGAAAAATATGGGTTGAAAGTCAGCCTGAAAGTGGAAGTTCTTTTCATTTTACCGCTAGTTTCGGCCTTGTTCATGAGACTGTTTCCGGGGAACAACATGCACAGATCAACATTAAAGGCGTTCAGGAGACAGATAGTAGTGAAGAAAAAAAGCCGGGTCTTAATATCCTTGTGGCCGAAGACAACTTTGTAAACCAGAAGCTTGCTACTGCGTTACTTCAGAAAGCAGGTCATAGGGTAACTATCGCCGCAAACGGCAAGGTGGCGATCGATGAAGTCGAGAAGAAACAGTTTGACCTTGTATTTATGGATGTACAAATGCCGGAGATGGATGGATACGAAGCAACCGGCATTATACGGGAACGCGAGAAAAAAACAACTAAAAAACATATTCCGGTTGTTGCACTTACGGCGCATGTTATGAAGGGAGACAGAGAACGATGTATCAGCGCCGGAATGGACGAATACTTATCAAAGCCTCTGAAGAAGAAGGAGGTATTGAATTTAATTGATAAATTATTTCCAAACGGTACAAGTGGATGACCCGGCCCGAACCAAACAATTCCAGCAACACCAAAGGCTATGCAAGCCGTTCTTCTCTGCGCAATCAGTACATCTTGATACTTATTTCCATAGCAATTCTTCCCACGATTTTAATGGGAGTTTTACTAAGCCACAGGGCCGAAATTCAGTTTGAAAAAGATGCGCATGAAAATGGTATTAACATCCTGAATCAGGTACATAGCGACATACAGAGATATATTGATAAATTGCCGCCTGAAGTTTTGATGTTCACAGATAACCAGCAGGTGTTGGAACTGATAAAAGGACGTTATTTAGTTCCTCCTCCGATAAGTGAATCGGCAATCAAGAAATCCAAAAAGCTTGTTCAATCTATTTTTATTTCATATGCCAAATCTCATTATGATGTAAGACAGGTACGTCTGCTGGATAAGTCAGGTCGCGAGTGGGTAAGGGTGAACTCCTTAAATGGAAAAGCACAGATTGTGCCTGATTGGCAATTACAGGATAAGTCTGAAAGGTACTATTTTAAAGAAGCGGTTCAACTTAGAAATGGTGAAAGCTATGTTTCATCCATGGATTTAAACATTGAAAATGGTGCTGTGCAATATGATGATCCGGTACTGCGTGTAGCTGCTCCTGTCTGGCTGGATGGCCGAGTGCTGGCCGTAGTTGTTATAAATAGATCACCGCTTGAGTTGATTGATCATATAGATCGTGTTAAATCAGGAGGCTCTCTGCTACTTGCTGATTTGTCTGGCATTTATTTTTATCATCCTGATTATTCCAGGCGATGGGGGAAGCAAAGTGCAAATATTTATGAAGACTGGCCTCAATTAAAAAATGCTATAGACAATGGAGAGACCAGAGTTGACAGCAGCACAGACTCTATGTTTTTCACGGAAATCAGTTTATTTCCAAGTAGTGCACGAAAAAGTTGGTTGCTAGGTTTGGAGTTTGACAAATCGATTTTTTCGGCAAAAGCTGAAGAGTTTGCTGGAATGATTACAATGGTGACAATTGGTATAGGGGTAATAGCTCTCTTTATAGCCATTGCCATGGCTTCTTACCTTAGTCGACCGGTTACTATACTGGCTAGTGCGTTTAATCGCTTGCGTCATGGTGACTTTTCAATACGCGTATCTGTAGAGAGCAGCAATGAGCTGGGCGATATGGAACTGGCATTTAATCAGATGGCCGAAAAATTGCAAGAGCATACTGATCACCTTGAGACTATGGTTCGTGAGCGCACCGAAGAACTGGTTCAGGCCAAGGTTGCAGCCGAGGCAGGCAGCCGGGCAAAAAGCGAATTCCTTGCTAATATGAGTCACGAAATAAATACACCTATGAATGGTGTTCTTGGCATGGCTGATCTTATGATGGATACTGGCATGACCGGAGAACAGCGTGAGTATATGGATATGCTGAAGGATTCTGCTGATTCTCTTATGGTGATAATCAACGGCATACTGGATTTATCCAAGATAGAAGCTGGTAAATTTGAATTATCTCACTCGGCTTTTGTTCTCAGTGAATGTATCGACGAGGCCATTAAAGCCGGTGAGGTGAATGCTAGTAAGAAGGGGCTTGAACTGACCTGCGACTTGGCTCCTGAATTGCCTGTTTCTGTTGTTGGAGATGCCGGAGTGATTAAACAGATTATTGATCACCTGATCGACAATGCAGTGAAATTCACAGATATTGGCAGCATATCTGTTCATGTTAGCTTTCAGAAACAAACTTTTGAAGGTGTTTTTCTGCTTTTTAGCGTTACAGATACAGGAATAGGTATTTCTAATGATTGCAAAGATAGAATATTCGATGTTTTTACACAGGCAGATTCTTCCAGTACGCGTAAATATGGCGGAAATGGACTGGGTCTTTCTTTATGTTTTCATCTTGTAAGCATGGTTGGTGGAAAGATTTGGGTTAAAAGTCAGGAAGGGCAAATAAATTATTTCTAATATTCTGAATTTTTTTTTATACTACCTGAGACTGTGGAGTATATGGCGGGTAATAATCT
>CAYWZR010000052.1:0-11953 GCA_964462885.1 uncultured Nitrospirota bacterium | reverse complement strand
GGTCCAATCGATCTTCAAAGGTTGAGTTTCCATAGCATCACGGGGAATTTCATCAAATATTTTATGAGCATCAAACGGACCATAGTAGTCACCCACACCAGCATGGTCACGCCCGACAATAAGATGACTGCAACCATAATTCTGCCTGAAAAGGGAATGCAGAAGAGCCTCCCGAGGGCCGGCATAGCGCATATCCAGAGGATAACCAGCCTGTATAGCCGTATCTTTAACAAAGTACTGATCCAGAAGAGTGTTAATCGCTTTCGAGCGGACATCCGCAGGAATATCGCCAGGCTTAAGTTTTCCAAGAAGTTGGTGAATAAGAACACCATCACAAGTCTCGATAGCGATTTTTGCTAGATACTCATGAGATCGGTGCATGGGGTTACGAGTCTGAAACGCAGCAACCTTTGACCAGCCCTTATCTTCAAAAATCTTTCGGGTTTCAGAAGGAGTAAGGTAAACACCCGGATACTCTTTGGGGAATGAACCCTGGCTCAAAACCTTGACCGGACCAGCTAGGTTAACATCGCCCTGCTCCATCACTTTGGCAACACCCGGATGCTCCATATCAGTGGTTTTAAAAACCTGGCTACATTCATGCGCTTTGTCATAGGTGTACTTTTCAGTCACCTTCATTGTTGCCATAAACTCGCCTGACTCTTCATCAACAAGGGCTATTTCCTCGCCATCTTTTATGCTGTCCGCCTGACCGGAAGTGGTTGAAAGAGTGATAGGTATCGGCCAGAAAGTACCATCGGCCATTTGGTAGTTGTCACAAACTCCCTGCCAGTCAGCCTTACCCATAAAACCATCAAGCGGGGTAAAACCACCAATGCCCAACATTATAAGATCGCCTGTTTCTCGCGAGGTAATCCTCACCTGAGTAAGCGTTTTGGCCTTCTCCTTTTCAGCAGCTAATGTTTCACCTTCAAGAAGAAGAAGTTTCAGCTTTTTTTCTTTTCCATGCGGACTAACTAATGCCATATTAAAAATCCCTCCTGCAGAATTTGATCTATTTTTTGGATTTACCTCGAACTCCCCAGGTAGATTGCATTCAAAACTTTAAGGACAACACCTATACCGATCGAGTTTATATCCAACACGAGATAACGACGATTATTGTTGCCAATAATGGCCTTTTATTACAAGTTAATTATTAAAATTCATCTATAAAGTTTCCTTATAGAATGAATAAAAAGCAGTATTTACAGGGGAATTAAGTGAATGGTGAGGTTAGGATCAAAACCAATACCACATGACTTATTAAGGCATGGCTTACAACGCTTTAATTAATGACATTCAGAAACGAGGTCCAGCTCTGAGAGAGACTTTCTGGAAGCACGAAAAGTACCTATAATCGCTTTTTTAGGACACTTGACGACACAGATTCCACAGCCAATGCACCGCAACTCATCGATTTTGTGCTTCTCCTTAATCACACCAGAGGCGGCATCAACCGGACAAACTTTAGCACAAATGGTACAGCCGTTACATTTATCTGTAATATAGGCTGCTTCACGTTCGGGCAGATAATCAACAATAGCGTTAGTCGGGCATTTAGAAACACAAAGACCGCAAGACTGACACTTACTAAAGTCTATACGCGCAAGATTGTTTTCGACCGTAATGGCCTCATATGGGCATGTTTTTACACAGGTTCCACAAGCAATACAACCAACCTTACAAGCCTTTCTGACTACCGGCCCTTTATCTTTAGAGTGGCAGCTTATAACTACCGGACCTTCAACAGGACCAAGTTCCAGAACCATCTTGGGACATGTGCTTACGCATTTACCACAAGCCGTACACTTCTCGGGATTAATTACAGGAAGATCATTCTCGCTCATATGTATAGCATCAAACGGACATGCCCTTTCGCAAGAGCCATAACCTAGACAGCCATAAACACAAGACTTGTCTCCTCCTGCGGCTATAACTGCAGCGCGGCAGTCCATAACGCCTTCATACTTGAATTTCCTTAAGGACTTGGCTGTATCGCCTTGACAGTAGAGCCTGGCGATCTTTGGGTCTGTCCTTTCCGCCACCTTGCCGGTTATTTGAGCAACTGCTTCAGAGCACTTATTTCCTCCAGGAGTACAGAGATTCACCGCAACATTCGGATCTGTTACTACAGCCTCGGCATAGGCTGCGCAACCGGCATAGCCGCAGGCCCCGCAATGGGCATTAGCAAGAACCTCCTTAACCTGGTCTATCCTTGGATCCATCTTGACCGCAAATTTCTTCGCAGTCAGTGCAAGGCCCAAACCGAATATAGCCGCTACGCCAGCTACGAAGGCAAGGGTGAACTTCAACAAATGGACAATCTCAACCGTCTCTTTAGCCTCTATACCGCCACCAACACCAACACTGGGAAGAGGTATGAAATTTATTATATGCCCTATATCCAGCCACCCTCCAAGCGATTGAAGCATATTCGTAGTCAAGTTTATAAAATCCATAATTATTATAATATTACTAAAGTGTAATCAGCCCGGCAAACCCTGTAAACGCCAAAGCAATAAGGCCGGTAGTCACAAAAGCCAGCGGCATACCCTTAAACGGGGCCGGAACATTCGCCAGCTCCAGCTTCTCCCTTATACTGGCCATTATTATCAAAGCCAAAGCAAACCCGATTCCAGAACCAAGCCCGAAAAACAGGCTTTCGATAAAGCTGTACCCCTCACCGGAATTAATAAGAGGAACAGCAATGATTATACAGTTTGTGGCGATCAAAGCCAGGTAAACTCCAAGCTTGTAATAAAGAGCCGGAGAAACTTTTCGGATAATAGAATCCGAGGCCTGCACCAGTGCAGCAACCACACCAATAAAGATCACGATTTTAAGGAAAGTTATATCAAACGGCACCATAATATGAGTAAAAATAAGCCAACTAAACGCCGCGCTAACCACCATCACGGCGATAAAGGTGATGCTCATGCCCACCGCCGTCTCCATTTTTTTTGACACACCGAAAAAGATACATAGCCCCAGGAATCTGGTGAACACAAAATTATTGATAAGCGAAGCAGCGATAACAAGCTCAAACAACCTGCCAAATTCCATAACCATCTCCTATTTTTTTTGTAAGGACAGACTTTTTTGTCCGCCCATACGTTAAAGTATCTAGTGTGTCTAAATATAAAAGATTAACTACTTTAACCGAATTTAACAAAATTTAACAACTTTATTCAATATTTCTTCAATGATCTTCAATCCACTCTAAGAACCGATAGAAACGCCTCCTGCGGAACTTCCACGCGACCAACCTGTTTCATTCGCTTTTTGCCCTCTTTCTGTTTTTCGATAAGCTTTCTTTTTCTGGAAATATCGCCTCCGTAGCACTTGGCCGTCACATTCTTTCGCATTGCAGAAATAGACTCCCTGGCAATTATTTTTCCTCCGATTGCCGCCTGTATAACAACCTCGTAAAGCTGTCTAGGTATTACCGCCCGCAATTTTTCAACAACCTGTCTGCCCCGGGGATAAGCTGTGTCACGGTGTACGATCATCGAAAGAGCGTCCACCGGCTCTCCATTTAGAAGAATATCCAATTTAACAAGCTTTGCAGCCTTGTAACCAATCGGCTCGTAGTCCAAAGAGGCGTACCCTCTAGAGGAGGACTTCAGGCGATCGAAAAAGTCCCAAAGAATCTCGTTTAACGGGAAATCGTAAACAATCTTCATACGATCAGGGCCAAGATAGCCAAGATCCACCTGAGTTCCACGCTTCGCCTGGCAAAGCTCTAAAATTGGACCCACGTACTGGCTGGGGAGAAATATAGTGGCACGCACATACGGTTCCTCCAGGTATTCAATATATTGCTGCTCCGGCATTTTGGCCGGGCTGTCTATCAACATAACCTCGCCATTAGTTCTGGTCACACGATAAACCACAGTCGGTGCGGTACTGATAAGTGAAAGGTTGAATTCCCGCTCAAGCCTCTCTTTAATAATTTCCATATGCAACAAACCAAGAAAACCGCACCTGAACCCGAAACCCAAAGCAGCCGATGTTTCCGGCTCGTAACTGAAAGAAGAATCGTTAAGTCGAAGCTTCTCCATGGCATCACGAAGATCTTCATACTGTTCCGTATCTGTTGGATAAAGGCCGCAGAAAACCATAGCCTTTACTTCCTTGTATCCAGGAAGATGCTCCAAGGCAGGTGAATTTAAAAGTGTGATAGTATCGCCAATTTTTGTGTCCTGTATACGTTTTATCCCTGCAATAATATAGCCCACAGCCCCTGCGGAAATGCTGTCTGTTTTCGTACGTTTTGGAGTAAACACACCAACCTCAAGTGTTTCGTAGACTCCTCCACTGGCCATGAGTTTTATCTTGTCACCAGACCTAAGTGTGCCATTAAAAAGGCGTACCAGTATAATCACTCCCTGGTAATTATCGAACCATGAGTCGAAAATAAGCGCCTGAAGCGGCGCTGTAGTATCTCCACCAGGCTGGGGAACTCTCTGAACTATCGCCTCCAGAATCTCCTCTACCCCAGTACCCTGCTTGGCGGATGCCAGTATCACACCAGAGGAATCCAAACCCACCACATCTTCTATTTCTTCCGCTATTCGGTCGGGCTCAGCACTGGGCAGGTCGATCTTGTTTATTACCGGAATAATCTCCAGATCATTACTAATAGCCAGATAGGCATTAGCCAGTGTCTGGGCTTCGACCCCCTGCGTGGCGTCCACAACCAGGAGCGCCCCTTCGCAAGCTGCAAGACTGCGCGAAACTTCATAATTAAAATCCACATGCCCAGGCGTATCAATCAGATTAAGCGTATAATCGAGACCGTCTAAAGCCCGATAAGTAAGTCTGACAGCATGCGATTTAATCGTTATACCTCGCTCTTTCTCCAGATCCATAGAGTCAAGCACCTGTTCAGACATCTCACGTTTAGAAAGTGCGCCGGTAAACTCAAGCAAACGGTCTGACAGTGTGGTCTTACCGTGATCGATGTGGGCTATTATCGAAAAATTTCTGATGTTATCAGACTTCGAATCTTTCACCTTACGTCCTTAACCTTTAGCATTTAGGCCATCAAATGCCAGACGGGCGGCACCAAGAACTCCGGCATCGCCTGAAAGTTCAGAACGTAGAATCTTAAGTTCGGATGAAAGCGGCTGAAAAGAGAGTTTAGAAACTTTAGAAGCAACCTCAGGGTATATAAAATTCCAGGCACCCAGCAGACCTCCACTGAATATGACCGCCTGTGGACTAAAGATATTCACAAGATTTGCAACGCCCACTCCGAGGTTAGATCCAGCGTCTTTTAGAATCTCGCGACACATGATATCACCGTCAAGAGCTGTATCGTAAATAATCTCAGAGGTTACCTTGTAGTAGTTCCCATCACAACACCCCCTGACCAAGCTTTCTCGCTCGTCGTTCAGCTCCTGAACCGCACGGTCAACAACAGCAGTTGCTGATGCATAAGCCTCCAGACAACCGTGCCTGCCGCAATGGCATAAAGGACCTTTTTTGTCAATGCTCATGTGTCCGAACTCTGCTGCAACATCCAAAAGGTTTCCTCTGTGAATAACTCCGCCTCCGATGCCAGTCCCTAGCGTAAGAAGCAGAAAATCATCAAAAGGTCGACCTGCACCCAGCCACTTTTCACCAAGCGCTGCTGCCGCCGCATCGTTGACAATGCTAACAGGCAAAGCAGCAGCCTCCTGAATAAAATTCTTAAGCGGCTGTCCGACCACGGCTTCCAGGTTGGGAGAAGCTTGAACTTTACCATCCCGGGCATCCACAACACCAGCCGAAGCCAGGGTCAATGCTGCGGCCTTACCGGCAGAGAGGGAATCCACAATTTCAAGTAGCAGAACCTTAAGATCTGCCGCAGTCTTAGGGGTTGGTTCCTTCAGTTTCGAAACAATTTGGCCATCCTCTGTTACAGCCGCGGCACGCACATTTGTTCCACCAAGGTCTATACCTATAACAATAGTTTTTTTAGTCTCATTTTTCATATCTGATACGATAGCACAGCCATCAGGCTCTTGAAAAGAAAGCAAGGCGTTTAGATTATTCCGTGGTTTTATCTTTTGAATCACACAAAAAAAACCGCCGACTTTTGAGTAAAATCAGGCAGTTTTTAGAAAGTGAGGTCTTACCTCATATTAGAATATTACTCCTGGGTAGAGTGATTTTCTTTGTACTTCGTATAATTTTCTTCTGATTCGAAATAAAGCACTTCACCTGTTCCATTCGGCTTCATCACTATATAAGCGGTAGCCTTATCCACCTCTTTGCCGGTAGCGGGATCTATCGCATACCTGACAGCACGATTGTTTTGCAAATTACCAATACACCCCTGACAACAACCATAGTATATTTTACCCTTATATTCCACGGGAATCTGTTCTTTCCCCATGTATTTATCGTTAACCATACAAACATAACTTTTTTGGACAGAGGCCTGCTCTGCTGCCTTTGCCTGGTCTTCAGCATTACTAAAACTACTAAGACTAATGCTGAGCAAAAAAACTCCAAGAAATACCATTATTACTTTCGTTTTCATAATTTCTGCCTCCAAGATTATTATTCTTCTACAGCTTCTTCCAATCTTTTGGCTCTTTTCTCAGCCAGATCCACTATATTGACAAGATTCTTCTCAATATTTTTGGTCATGATACTATCGCTGAACCTGCCAACTGCCTTGGCTTTTTCCAGGTTAGTTATCTCCTTTTGTTTTTTTTGTTCAGGCTCTTTCTGATTTGAACATGCAGCAACACCAAACACTACTAAAAGCATCCAGAATACTAAGAAACGTTTCATGCTGTTTTATTCATCACAATAAAGTATTTGCAAAATTATTATTGATATATTTATATCGCTAAAAATAGCATCACCAATCGGATTTTGTCAAAGCAAAGCCAGAGGTAACCATTATTATTGATCGGACAACGCTCTTTACGCAATATCAGCTTTTATGCTAATGTACCTGAATTTGCTTTTACAGTAGCAAGTTCAGCACTAGCAGGCCTGGTAACTGCCGATTACTATATCAAGGAGATAATTCGAAACTATGCTGATCATAGGGGAAAAATTAAGCATTATCGCCAAGCGAGTTCGCGAGGCCATGATGAGCAGGGACAAGGGTCCTATTCAGGAAATAGCCGAAATTCAGTGGAAAGCAGGCGCTGGCATGATAGATGCCAACATCGGCCCTGCCGAGGACGATGGCGACGGACTTATGGAATGGATGGTAACAACCATTCAAGAAAAAGTTCAGGCTCCAGTCTGCCTGGACACTACAAATGTAAGCGCCCTTGAGGCAGGACTTAAAGTTCACAACAACGAGTGGGGTACCGCTCTTCTTAACTCCACTTCGAATGATCCGGAAAGATTCCCGGTGCTTGAACTTGCAGCAAAGTACAACTGTCAGGTAATTGGCCTAACAGTAGGCAAAGGCGGTCTTCCGGCAGACGCCGAGGAAAGGGCCGGTATTGCTGCTGAGATAATGGCCAGGGGCATGGAGTATGGCGTACCTATGGAAAACATATTTCTCGATCCACTGGTGTTACAGATAGCGACAACACAGGATCAGGCGATAAAAGTGATTGAGACCATCAAAATGTTTCAGGAGTTAAACGACCCGCCGATGAAGACAGTAGTCGGACTCAGCAATATATCAAACGGCTGTCCAAAACCTCTACGACCGGTACTAAACAGCTACTTCCTGTCATTTTTAATCTATGCAGGGCTTTCTGCGGCAATCGCCGACCCGCTAGAAAAAGAGGTTATGACCGCTATGAAGACCACCGATATAATAATGAATAAAACACTGTACGCGCATTCTTACTTGGAGATGTAAAGGAGGAATTTCTAAAAATATGGCTTACGTTATTCCAAAGGAAAACTTTAGCGGAAAAGTTCTTGAGATGACACTCGGAGCCGGTGACGAAGCTGCGGTTGTGGGCGGCGGAAGCGCGCTTCCGTTTCATTCATTTGAGGGAGAAAAATCCTCAAGACCGCTGATAGCTCTTGAGGTACAAGATGTCCCGCCATCTGACTGGCCGGAGGAAGTTCAAAAACAGTATTCTTCAGTTTCTGGTGATTGTGCCGGCTGGGCTAAGTACTGCCAGAATGATTTGGGAGCCAAGGCTATTGCTCTCAGATTAGTAGGCACACATCCTGACCGCGAAAACCGTAGTGTCGAGGATGCAATCGGCACAGTAAAAGCTGTGCTGGATGCAGTGGATGTTCCGCTTATAATCCTGGGCTCAAACCACGTGGAAAAAGACGCCCAGGTTTTAGTAGCTGCTGCTGAGGCTGCTGCTGGGAAAAACTGCATCATCGGCAAAGCGCAGGAGGCAAACTATAAAACTATTGTCGCCGCAGCGCTTGCGCATAATCATAAGCTGATAGCAATGAGCGAGCTGGACATAAACCTGGCAAAACAACTTAACATTCTAATAGGCCAGATGGGATTTAGCGCAGACAGAGTTTTTACCGATCCTATGTGCTCGGCCCTGGGTTACGGCTTGGAATACACCTATTCGGTTATGGAACGAATTCGACTGGCCGCACTTGCACAGAACGATGCAACCATGCAGCCGCCGATTATTGGCGATGTAGGAATGTACGTCTGGAAAATAAAGGAAGTAATGGCCCCTGAGACAAACCTGCCAGAGTGGGGAGCGCTTAAAGAACGTGGCATTGCGTGGGAATCAATAACAGCCACATCTCTTATGGCGGCTGGTGTTAACCTGCTTATAATGCGCCACCCAAAGGCAGTGGAAGGGGTTAACAAAACCCTTGATGAGCTTACCTAGGAGGGAACTGATATGGCATTAAGTGGTGTTCAAATATTTAAACTTCTTCCAAAAACAAATTGCAAGAAGTGTGGTTTTCCAACTTGTTTGGCCTTTGCAATGAAACTTGCGCAAAGGCAGGCAGAGATAAGCGCGTGCCCAGATGTATCCGAAGAGGCGAAGACGACTCTTGGCGAGGCATCAGCGCCGCCTGTCCGTGGGATCAAACTTGGAACAGGTGATAAATCCGTAAAACTGGGCGAAGAAAACGTTATGTTCCGCCACGAAAAGAAATTCGTAAACCCATGTGCTATTGCTCTAAATCTTTCAGATACACTATCTGATGATGATCTTGCGGCAAAAGCCAGCGAAGTTGCGGATTCAGAAATAGATCGGGTAGGGCAGAAGCTTCGGGTTGATGCGATCTCGGTGGAGTTTGCCTCAGGTGATGCAGCCAAGTATGCTGCTGTTGTAAAACTTGTAGCCGAGAAAGCTCCTGAAACAGCCATTATTCTTAACTGCACGGATCCACAGGCTGCTGAAGCAGCAGTCAAAGCTGTTGCTGACAGAAAACCGATGCTATATGGCGCTGATGATAGCAACATAGATGCTATGGTTGCTATAGCTAAGGAAAACAAGTTGATTCTCGGCGTTAAGGCAGACGGGATCGAGGCAGTGATGGATCTGACCAGAAAAGCCAAGGAGGCTGGTGTTGATGACCTGGTAATCGATACCGGAGCTAAGACGGCCAAGGATATCATAGAGCATAACACCCAGGTCCGACGTTCGGCCATAAAGAAGGGAGCGAAAGAGTTAGGCTACCCTGTTATTAACAACTGTATGCGCGACGATACTATGGTAGAGGCCAACATAGCCGCTATCGCAATTGCAAAGTATGCATCCATAATACTGGTAAACCGTGTGGAGCGATGGAAGAATCTTGCGCTTTTTACTCTGCGCCAGAACATTTACACCGATCCGCAAGTACCAATGCAGGTTCCGCAGAAGGTGTACGAAATAAGCGATCCGGCAGCAGATGCACCGCTTTTGATCACAACCAACTTCTCGCTAACCTACTTTATAGTGGCCGGCGAAGTGGAGAACTCCAAGGTACCAACCCGGCTTGCAGTAATGGACTGTGAGGGGCTGTCGGTTCTTACTGCATGGGCTGCCGGCAAGTTCACTGCTAACAAGATTGCGCAGTTCATTACCGAAAGCGAAGACTTTAAGGTAGTCTCACATAAAGAACTGGTTATTCCAGGACAGGTGGCAATACTTAGTGGCGCGCTTGAAGACAAGCTTTCAGGATGGAAAATTACGGTCGGCCCCAGAGAAGCAAACGGTCTGCCCGCATTTCTTAAAGCCAAAACAGCCTAAGTCGGCTGGATCGAATCAGGACAATTTCTAAACTGAAGTCTTATTTTGTAAGGCACGGGCGTCAACCATCCGTGCCTTATTTTTTGTACTTTGTACTTCTCTTGGGATGCATAATTATCTAACTGTTATTGGCGGAGGCTTAGCAGGCTCTGAGGCAGCATGGCAAGCAGCCAGGCGTGGAGTGCAGGTTAAGCTCTACGAAATGCGGCCTGTAACACAGACACCTGCTCACAAAACCGACCGCCTGGCCGAACTTGTCTGTTCCAACTCCCTCCGCTCGGACTCCACCCATAATGCAGTCGGCCTTTTAAAGGAAGAACTAAGAAGAGCAGGTTCTCTCATTATGCAAGCTGCGGACGAGACCAGGGTACCGGCCGGAGGAGCCTTGGCTGTAGACAGGCTGATGTTTGCAGATTTTATCACCCGTAGCCTGGAAGCCGAGCCGCTTGTGGAAGTAATCAGGCAGGAGGTATCGGAGCTGCCTGATGATGGTCTAACAGTACTTGCCTCCGGCCCTCTGACATCGCAGTCAATGGCCTCCTGTATCCAGAAACTGACCGGTTCCGACCAGCTATATTTTTACGATGCAATAGCCCCGATTCTGGACGCAGAAAGCATAAACTGGTCTCGTGTCTACAAGGCTTCCAGATATGGACGCGGTGACGATTATGTAAATTGCCCTATGCAGCCTGAGGAGTACGACAGATTTTACGATGCCCTTATAACAGCGGAAAAAGCCGCAACCCACTTATTCGAGGAAGAGAAGGTCTTCGAAGGGTGTATGCCAATAGAGGTTCTGGCCGCCCGCGGCAAAAAAACACTCTGTTTCGGACCAATGAAACCAGTAGGTCTTCCAGACCCGAAGACAGGTAAAGAACCGCATGCTGTAATTCAGCTTAGAACAGAAAATCAGCACAAAACAGCTTACAACATGGTTGGGTTTCAGACCAAGCTTAAGCAGCCGGAGCAGATCAGAGTGTTCCGAATGATTCCAGGGCTTGAGCAGGCCGAGTTCCTGCGTTTCGGCAGCCTGCATAGAAACACCTATCTCTGTTCACCCAGGCTTTTGGATAATACTCTCCGGTTTCGCACTAAACCCAATATAATGCTTGCCGGACAGATCTCTGGAGTAGAAGGATACGTGGAATCTACTGCCATGGGCTGGCTTGCAGGGGTGAACGCGGCAAGACTGTTAAAGGGAAATAAACCTGTAGTTCCACCTGAGGAAACCGCGCATGGCGGACTTGTGGGGCATATTACAGCTTCGAAACCTGAACGGTTCCAGCCGTCTAATATCAACTTCGGTCTTCTGCCTGCTCTTGGAAGAAAGATACGAAACAAGAAGGAACGCTACGAATGCATTGCAGTCAGAGCGTTAAACGCCTGGGAAGCGTTTCTTGCAGCACTTTGATTTTGTTTTTTTTGTTTTTTTTTGTTTTACTTGCTTTATTTGTTATATTGTCTAAGTTACTTAAAAACAGAAAACAAAACAAACTAAACCAATATGACCCACTATGCTTTGTTCATTCGATACCTGAAATCGGAAAGGAACGTTTCTGAACATACACTGCGGGCCTACATGACGGATCTGGAAGAGTTTTTTCAGATTGTAAAAAAAAACCCGAAGATTTGCGATCACATAGATATCCGCGGCTACCTGGCATTTCTAAATAGGAGAGCATTACGCAAAACCTCTATCTCAAGAAAGCTTTCAGCCGTTCGCTCGTTTTATAACTATCTTCACAGGGAAGGAATTGTAAAGAAAAATCCAGCCCGGCTTACCGCGTCTCCGAAGCTACCTAAGAACC
>CAYWZR010000051.1:1873-11995 GCA_964462885.1 uncultured Nitrospirota bacterium | reverse complement strand
TAGGGTGCCTATAAGTCCGAACGCAGGGGCATAACGTCCAGCTGTCCGAAAAATTGTAGCGCCAGCCGCATGGCGATCAACCATAAACTCTATCTCGGTTTCCAGAACGTTACGAATTGTCTCCGGCTCATGGCCATCAACAACCATCTCAAGTCCCACTCGAAGGAGTCTATCTTTGGCAAGTTTGGCATTTTGCTCAAGACTCAGAACAGAAAACCGCCTGGCCTTGATCGAAAGACTGATAATCTGGCGGATATAGTCAATAGGGCTTTCCACATCTGAACGGAACACGTTGAAAAGTATGCCAAAGGTACGCATCACACGAGGCAACGGAAAGCTTATGAATGTGGCTGCAAAGGTTCCACCTAGCGCAATCATCAAGGCGTGAACGTTGAAGAAGATAGAAATTCCACCCTGTTGTACAATAGCCACAAATAGAAGAGCCAGGCCAGTAAGAATACCGATAATAGTAGACATTAATATACCCTTCCTCGACCCCTGTGCTACTGTGATGTTACTTTAGTTTTAAATCGGCAGAAGATCAAAGAGAGTTTAGGGCTAACTTAACGAGATTGAATAGGAAGTTCGATTATAAATGTGGCGCCTTCGTTTGGATTGCTCTGAACACTCAGGTCTCCGCCGTGTTCTTTTACAATACCGTAGGAACTTGAGAGGCCGAGACCAGCGCCCTGTCCTACTTCCCTCGTGCTGAAGAACGGTTCAAATATTCTGGAAATAATATCTTCGTGAATTCCTGTACCATTATCCGTAATACTTATTAACATACGACTGGAGTCGTGAAATGTTTCAATAGTCAGTTCACCTCCATCCGAGCCATGTGCATCTTTAATAGCTTGCTCGGCATTTTCGATTATATCCAAAAGCACCTGCTGTATCATCTGAGGATCAACCAGAACAGGCGGTAGCTCACCGTAATGACGCACTATGTTTATATTATTACGACGGAGCCAATAAGCTCTTAAATCGAGAGTGCTATCTAATACGTTATTCATATCAACTTTCTGTTTTTCCTGTGTCGTCTGCCTGGAAAAAACAAGAAGGTTTTCTACAATTGATTTGCAGCGCAAAGCACTCTTTAGAATTTTATTAAGTTCACGCTCGTTTTCGCTTCCCACGCATTTTCTTAGCATAAGCTCGGAGTATCCTATAACTCCGGTAAGCGGATTGTTGATTTCATGGGCAACTCCTCCCACAAGACTTCCAACTGCTCGAAGCTTCTCTGTATTAAAAAGCTGATTTTGAAGCCGTTTAAGCTCGGTAACATCCTTACGGATATGCACACATGTTTTTCTCTCTCCCCTTGGATCATCTACAGGGAATGCACTAACTATATAATCACGACCGTTTTGATTGACCTCAAATGACGAGGGCTCCCCGCTTCTTATGGCACGTAGAAAAGGGTTTTCTTTCATAGAAGGTGGAATAGGGAAAACTTCGTCGGCTGTAAGCCCCAGAAGCTCTCGAGGGTGCAGATCACATTGTCGGCCTGCCCACATGTTGCTGCGGAGAATAACCGAGTCTTCGTTCTGTATGATAATGGCATCAGTAATACAATCAAAAGTTGCCTGCCACTGCTTCTGACTTTCCTTGACCACATCAAAAAGAATACTGTTGTTTATGGCCGCGGCCAGACCTCTTGCAAGTAGTGTTAAAAGTTCAAGCTCCCATGGCCCAAAGCCCCTCGGGTGGTTTTTTAGTGAAACCACTCCAATAGCACCGAGTACAACATCTCCAGATCCTACGGATACGGACATCAAAGACCCTACACCATAGTCTGTAAAAGATTTCAAAACTCCTACTGAAACAGACATAGAGAGATCCTCGATAATAACGGGATTCTGCATCCCCAATGTCTCACGGTTTGATTGTGTATCCTTAAGTTCGAGATCAGATATATCTTCAAACAAATTGTTAGAGTAGGGAAATGTGAGAAGGTTTTTTTCTGAAGACATCACAACAAATCCGCCATCGGCCATCAGCAGATCTACCGCTCCATCAACTCCTCTTTTCAGGATGGCTTTTCGCTCAAGCGATGACCCTATATCTGTAAGCATCGAGTTTAGGGTCAGCATGCGTTGCTTAAAACTTTCTTCGTCTTTGGCGATATTTTCCATGGATTTTAAAATTTCTTTTCCAGAAAGCTGTAGGTTAGTTTTTTAGGAAAAATATGTATGTAAAATAAACATAAAAATAGATACTAAAAGTGGAAGTTTTTAAACTAATTCTTAACTACACACTATTACAACAGGTCTCGGTTTTCAGAAAAGCATTCACCATTTCCGGGTCAAACTGGCGTCCCACCCAGGACTTCAATTCCTTCACAGCGTGTTTGTGGTCACGCCTAGTTCGATACGGGCGGGTACTTGTCATGGCATCATAGGCATCAGCAACTGCCACTACGCGCGCCAAAAGTGGTATCTCCACCCCCTTAAGACCATCAGGATAACCACTGCCGTCCCATTTTTCGTGATGATGTCTTATGATAGTTCGCTCAAGAATAAGAAACGCCAGCGACTGCACAATAGAATCACCGATTACAGGATGCTGTTTGATATCATAAAACTCATCCTTTGTTAGAGTGCCGGGCTTAAGAAGCACCGTATCTCTCACCCCAATTTTACCAATATCGTGCAGATAACAGGCAAACTTTATGGCGGCTCTTTCCTCTTCAGCAAGCCCGATCACTTCAGCTATTTCCAGTGCATATTTAGTAACCCGTTCGGAATGCCGTTTTGTATAAGAATCACGCGCTTCAATTGTTGTGATCAGAGCTTTAAGGGTATCGATATAATTTGCGTATAGCGATTCATACAGAGCATTATTTTCGAATTTCAACGCCATCTTAGCAACCAAAGAGAGGGCTAACTGGGTCTCCTCTTTTGTAAACGAACTTCCATCAGGTTTGCCCGAGAGACTAAGAAAACCTATTACCTCGTTTTTAATTATTATGGGAATAGCTAGAAAACTGCCTACTAAAGTGTGAGAAGAAGAATTCCCGTAAGGTTTTTTCTCTCCGGGATACGCCTGGTAACTGGTACCTGCCTGCAATGCCTTTTCCATGGGGGTACCGGCTATATGAACACGAGTCTCATTTTGCGAAGCAGAGGATCTGCGAACCACAAACCATTCGTCATCCTCGATAAATCCTATAGAAACCTCACTGGCATCTGTAAGCTCTTCGGCCATCTGCACCACCAAATCCAGAAGCGCGCCGTTGTCGTTTATACCCTCCATGCTCTCTGCAATATACGACAAAAATGATATGTATTTTATTTTCTCATACAGTTTCTCATTCACAGATTCCAAAGAGTGCAACCCATTTTCGTCTCTACCCACGGCATCAAGCAAATGACGTTGGCTGATAAGTTTATTTAAAAGAATCTGAATGTCCCGCATGCGAAAGGGCTTGGTGACAAAATCCGCAGCCCCTTCCTTCAAAGCTTTTATACCGGTTTCCAGAGTTGGGAATGCTGTAATAACAATAACTGGAAGATTGGGGTCAATGTCTTTTAACCTGCGAAGCAGATCGATGCCTCCCATGCGTGGCATCATAAGGTCTGTGAAAACTGCATCATATGAACCGCACTCTACTTTGTCCAGCGCTAACAGTCCATCCTCAGCATCCTCAGCAGTGTATCCGGATTCCCCTACTATGCGGCCAAGAAGATTGCGAACGAGCGGATCGTCATCAACTATGAGAACTTTCGGATTTCTCATAAAGGGTATCTATAACCTTTTCTTTTAGGGCGTAAAATTCATCATCATCGACAAATCCACCATCTTTAAGCTTTGACAAACGTTCCAGTCTCTTAACCGGATCACCCCTGTTATTATCGGTTTCCCGCAATTTCCCCAAGAGAAATCTATTTTGTTGTATTAGTTTTGCGCGCTTGAAAGCATTGCCCACAGTTACCAGCATTTCTTCAAGACGGAATGGCTTCGTTATGTAATCGTAGGCGCCTTCCCGCACAGCCTCCAGAGCGCTTTGAAGTGTAGCGTAGGCGGTGATTATTATGATGGCGGTGTCTGGATCCAAAGACAAAGCGCTCTTTAGAACCGCAAGACCATCCGCACGCGGCATCACAAGGTCAGTGATGATCAGGTGGTATGAGCCTTCGAGAATTCTTGCCTGAGCATCACGACCGTCCACTGCCTCTTCTACAACGTAACCTTCACGGATCAACATATCCTTGACCACTTCCATTACGCTTTCGTCATCCTCAGCAACCAGTATTTTGAACTCGCTCTTGTCCATTTTATCTTGTTCCCTTCACCTTTGCGATGATTTCCTTTGTTGCGAATTCCATCACCTGTTTCTTCTTTCCTTCAAGCGAAATCGTAACCATATCTTTAACCTTGGGTCCACCACGGTCGTAATCTCCTTTTACAGGACTACTTTTCATTACCTTGGTGTATGTTTTAAGAACGCTGCTTATAGAAAATGGTCCAATAGTCATCATGCAATTTCCTGCGTGTAACTACTTAAGCATTCATGCAGGTCTCCTTGATTTCCTATCGGTAGCCTAAGAGATAACTTTAGTTGAGAAAACGCCCCTAAAACAAAAAAAGCGGGCATATTGCCCGCCGTATTTTAAGTAAATATACTGTAACAATAGCTTACACAGGATAAACACTCACCATAAGACGTTTCCTGTCTTTTTGTTCAAATTTAACTACTCCATCAATAAGAGAGAAAATAGTATAATCCCTGCCCAGACCTACATTAAAGCCGGGATGCCATTTTGTTCCTCTTTGCCTAACGATGATATTTCCAGCTCTTACCGACTCGCTTCCGAATTTTTTCACGCCAAGACGCTTGCCAGCGCTGTCCCTTCCATTTCTCGAGCTTCCAACACCCTTTTTATGTGCCATTACCGTATAAACCTCCAAAATATTTGAGATTTATTAATATCATACATTCTAAAGACATGTCAAATTTCAGCAGGAACAGGGTAACTTAGCTCTATCAAAAAGATGTTCTATTCTCTATTCTCCAGCTAGATTCTTTCCAGTATCATTTCAGTGATTCTCTTGAAATCCATATAGCATTTGTTAACACTTTGTGCATGTGATCCAATAGTTCCGTCAGCTGGTTTTAACATAAAAACAGGTTTTCTCGCTTCCTGCGCCATAGGCATAAGGCTCTGATAATGACGAAGCAACCCAATACAATTGGGGACATCGTTGTTGATTTCAGGTATGGATCCAGATAACTGGCTGAGAATATATTTCCGGTAAGTAGCCGGTATTCTCTCAACCTATCTTTGATATGATTTCACAGGGCGGCTTTTTCGTTCTACATGTTGCATGATGATATAACCTGCCGGTGTCATGCTACCGGAAGGAAGTGGAATGTTAAGACTATCCGGTTTCTGATCCAGCCGCTACCGGATTTCCGTTTTTTTGTAACAGGCTCTGTACTCTGACGATTCCATATCCGAATTGGTTCACAAACCCAAGTGTTTTCATCGCTTCGGCTATTTTAGGATTACGGTAGTCGTTCTGATTGGGGAAATTAACAGCAGCGCCGTATAATCCTCCCGGATTCTGTATTTCAATTCGATCAGATAACCAGTAAAATCGTACCGGGGCATTTGATTGATAATAGCGATGCATGATTGCGTTCATGAGAAGCTCGCGTATGGCCCAGACCGGATAGGGTGTGATCTGTTTCTCCTTGAGCGCAGAGACCGGAACCGGATGAGAAGGGAATAATGTCTTAAGAAAAGAGTCTATTTCATGCAACATTGTCCTCAGATCATTTGAGAACTGCCGCTCGTCCAGGACATCTGAGCTCAACTATCATCCGCGCCAATAAACAGATAGCCCGGTTTACCATGGTCCGGCATATCGTTGGCAAAAGCGCAGATGACCTCACAAAATTTATCCGTCTTATTCGTGGAAACAGTTCGCTCCACATTGTCAGCCTCTATATCTTTCAGAAGAGCTTTTATTTTATCGTCTGTCAACATGTCCTGCCTCCTTTGCAGAGCAAATCTTCCAGCTTATAGTTGCCGCCGCGGGTCACACCAAAATATGGTTTACCTGTGAAGGCCTGATGGGTGACGGATATAACAAATATTCATCATGTGGAAATCCAAAAACAGGTCCCAATTAAAACTTGATTAGAAAGTATTATAATAGCAATTATGAAACAATTCCGATACGTAATAATTCTGTTGGGAACCATCCATATTTTTAACGCTATGTACCTTGGAGCGGCAAACTCTATCGATAAAATTCCTATAGGCAATACTATCGGCGATAGAATAGCCAGTTGTGCAGAATCATTTGTGGGGCGTCCTTATGACCCCGATCCTCTTGGTGAATATGTCAGGCGCAAAGTTATAGTTGCTGATGAACGTGTTGATTGTATGTATCTTACATTTCGTTGTACAGAACTAGCCTTTAGCAACACGCCGCAGGAGGCAGTGCAGCGAGCTCTCTCCATGCGCTTCATTACACACGGCATATTGAAAAACGGCAGTGTGTTGAACTATGACGAAAGATTTCAGTATGGAATTGACATGATTGAAAGCGGCAAGTGGGGAACTGAAGTGACAGAAAACCTAGGTAGCCTAAGCAATATTCCCGGTACTAGAGGCCGCAAAATAATCCAAATACTGGGAAAATTGGAGGCGCAGAAAAGCATTACAAAACTCAAAAACGGGGATCTGCTTTACTTCATTAAAGATCCTGCTAAACGAGTTGTCGACGAAATGATCGGCCACCTGGGCTTAGTGAAAAAAGATAGTGAGAAAACTTTCCTAATTCACGCCAGCGGACGAAAAAACGGAACAGGATTGGTGAAAAAGGTTTCTCTTTTCGAATACTTTAAAAATATGCCTTTTGTGGGCATAAAGGTGACCCGTTTCTAATAAAAAAAAGTCAGAGGAAAACCTTTTAGGGCTACGAGCTTCTTAGCCTCGGCGTCTTCTTTGAACGCGAGTTCTTCTAAGCAGCTTTCTGTGCTTATGCTTTGACATCTTCTTTTTTCTCCACTTCTTTACGTTGCCCAAGTTTTTCCTCCCTTTTCGCAGATTTTTGAACATGCGAAGTCTGTTAAGATAATGAATTATTGTTTAATAAGTCAATAGCGAACGAGAATTATAGAATGCATCAATACTTATTTCCATCCTTATTTATCCATTTATTACTCCTGGCTCTCCTGGCGATGCTTCCTACTGGTGGATCGGTGAAAAACACAAACACCTCTCCAATGGCGGTAAAGATAATTCCGGCAGATGAAACCGGGCAGAAAGGGCAGACCAAAGTTACTTCTGTTCCCAAGGATAAACCCGTTGAACCTGCCCCGGTTGCAAAGGCAATTCCACGCTCAAAATCTCTTTCAAGACCTCTTCCAAAAATGTCCGCCCCTCCCATTTTACCACCATTGCCGGATAGACCAGACGCTTTGTTAGAACCGAACATCGCTGCCCCTGCCGGGCCGGTGCCCCTGTTTCCAAACCCCGTAACTTCCTCAGAGATCAATCAAGAGGGGGTTGTCGGATTAGAAGGAAAAGAAACAGTCGATCAGGGGCAGATAAGAAAACCTTCAGGGTCACGCCTATCAGGTGAGGCTGTGGCTTTATACGATCCATCTATTGTGCAGTGGGCTGCTATTTCAAAAAAGACCAGGCCCCCGGCTATAACTCTTGATACAGCCGAGTTCAAACAATTAGGGTACATGTATAAGTTGAAAAGCAGAATCGAACAAGCTTGGCAATACCCGGTAAGCGCAATGCGGTTAGGCATGACAGGTGATCTGTATATCCAGTTTGTTATTCAGAAGGATGGCTCTTTGAAAGAAGTCAGACTGCTTCGGACATCTGGCAATCCTATTCTTGATGAGGCTGCGCTACAGGCCATAAAAGACGCCGCTCCGTTTCTGCCTCTGCCAAAACAGTGGAAAATAGAGCAGTTTGCCATCAAGGGCCGCTTCGTTTACACACTTAACGGCCAACATATAAGATAATAAATGGCAAATCAAAATCCATTTTTTTACGATGCAACAAAAACATTCATGCTGACCTGCCGTTATTTTATTTTCCTGATGGTCTGCCTGCTTATTGCCATACAGGTTGAAGCGGTCGATAAAACTGATCAACAGATTGAAAGAACTGGAGATGTTTTACTTGTGACTATTCCGATGGCAGTCTATGCAATGACTTACGGATTTGATGATGAAATAGGAAGGATACAGTTTTCTAAGTCATTTATTACTACTATTGGCATAACCTATGCGTTGAAGTTTGGCATTGATAAAAAGCGGCCTGACGGGGGAAATCAGTCATTCCCGTCTGGACATACTTCGTTAGCTTTTTCCGGTGCTTCTTTTATTCAAAAGCGATATGGATGGAAATACGGTGCTTCAGCTTATATGGCGGCATCTTTTGTAGGATGGAGCAGAATTGATGCCAAAAGGCATTATTGGGAGGATGTTCTGGCCGGAGCTGCTATTGGAATTATGAGTTCATATTTTTTTGTCACTCCCTTAGATCATGTTTCTGTGTCTTTCTTTTCAGGTGATGGTTCATACGGAGTTGCTATCAGGGGTAAGTGGTAAATAACGTATGACCTCACTAAACGTTTGTAATCTATTTTTAACCTGTCCCTAATTTTGACTTTGAGCTGTTTTTTTAAGTAATCTAGCAAACCGTGATTGATCTTCATACCCATACAATCTGGAGTGATGGTGAACTCATACCTGCTGAGCTGGTCTACCGGGCTTTTACTATGGGATATCGAGCTATCGCTCTTACTGACCATGTTGACGCCTCAAACATAGAGCAGGTTGTAACAGGGCTTGTGAAGGCGGCAAAGTCTCTTCGAGGGTCTTATGATATAAAGGTACTGCCTGGAGCGGAATTAACATATGTGCCCCCAGATCTTATTCCAGATATGATTCTACAAGCCAGGGATCTTGGTGCGGTCATAGTAGTGGTTCACGGAGAGTCACCGGTAGAGCCTGTGCCAATCGGTACGAATACTGCCGCGATAAAAGGCGGTTGCGATATTCTGGCACATCCGGGCCTCATTAAAGAGGAAGACGCAGCCGGGGCGGCAGAGAAAGGTATTTGCCTAGAAATATCTGGAAGAAAAGGCCATAGTCTCACAAACGGACATGTGGCTGCTATGGCAGCAAAGACCGGTGCAAAGTTAATATTAAACACTGATACACATAGCCCATCCAATCTTATCACTAAAAAAATGGCTGAACGAATATTGCTTGGCGTTGGACTTGATGCTTTGGGAGTTGCCAAGGCTTTCAAAAATTCCGAGAATTTACTGTACGATAAAGTTTCAAAAAGT
This sequence comes from uncultured Nitrospirota bacterium, assembly GCA_964462885.1. Taxonomy (GTDB): domain Bacteria; phylum Nitrospirota; class Thermodesulfovibrionia; order SZUA-242; family SZUA-242; genus JALUUO01. Next base: position 2,662 of record CAYWZR010000051.1, on the reverse strand, counting down.
TCAAAAGGAGACTCCTAATGCCAAAAACCATAAAAAAGAAAACTCTCACGCATAACGTGGGTGTTGGTGATATAGAAGAAATTCAATCCATTTTCTCCAAGGTGTTCGAGGAACGCCGTAAGGCGGTGCTTTATGCAGTAGGAGTCATAGCTATGATAGGCCTTCTTGGCGGCGGACTGGTAATATACAACACAAACAAAGCCGGAAAAGCTTTGCTAATTGAAGGCCAGGCGATAAAGGCATTTTATACCGCTGCTGCGGCTTCCAATCAAGAAAACCAAGGAAATCAGGAAGATGAAAATGCTTATAGCAACGCTCTGAAACTTTTTCAGGAAGCAAGCGATATTAAAAAAACTCCTGTCTCTCTATTTTATATTGCGGAGTCTTACTTAAAACTAGGAGAAAAAGATAAAGCTATTGAGGCATATCAGCGTTTTTTAAGCTCCTATGGCAAATCCACACTGGCCTCGGCTGTGCGTGCCAGAGTGGCAGATATAAGAATGGACGACGGGGATTATGCAGGCGCTCTTGCAGAAATGGAAAACATTAAAGACGATGTTGTCTGGAGCGACACAGCACTTAGAGATATGGCTGACATCTACAATCGGATGGGCAAAGCCGACGAGGCGAAGAGTTCACTTAACGAACTTATATCATCTTTTCCTGGCTCACCCTGGGTCTTGGAAGCAAAAAGCATAATCGGAAAAGAGGACGAAACCGCGGAATTAACTAAAGATGAAGCAACAAATTCTGCCAAACCAGAACTGGCATCGCCAGAATCAAAAACGG
>CAYWZR010000051.1:0-1773 GCA_964462885.1 uncultured Nitrospirota bacterium | reverse complement strand
GCCAGAATCAAAAACGGTAACGCCATAGCGTGGTACAACGGTGCTAGAACCAACATCCAATTAATAATTTTACTATGGCAGAACCTGTCGTAGCGTGTAAACATTAAGGTTCGCCACTATTTTCTCTGCTTTATTGCAAGAACTGCTTGATCTCTAAGAAGTTTTAAATACATATGATCCTCTTCGGTAATTATTTTAATAGAATCACCTTTGATGTAATCTGCATATAGAAGTCCTAGATTAACTTTTTCTACGACAATCGGAAGAATCGCAATGGATTCAGCGCCAACCAAACGCTTATGCCAGTAAGGTAATCTATGCTTTGCATCAGTGGCGCTTGCATTATTAATAATGAGATCATCTCCATCTACAAATGCCTTTGTGAAGATGTCCCCGCTGTTATTTAGAGGGATTCCAAATAACTTTATCAGTCTGTCTATGTTCTGACCGAATCCGAACCTTGCTCCGACTATCTGATTATCAGGTTCTTTTACACATAAAAGTACGTGGGAGAAGTTCAGCGCCCGGTACATGGTTTCCAGAATCATACGAAAAATATCATCCATTGCAAACGGAGAAAGAAGAGCGCTTGTGATTTCCTGTAGTCCCTTAAGAAAAACACTTTTGGAATCGACAACGTTTTCAAGCTCTGCCGAACCTGTATCATAATTTACAGGCTCATTATTTATTTCCCCGGTGTTTTCTTCTGTGGTTATCGAACCGCTCCAGATTCTGACATTCTTAAAAAAACGACTTCTTTGCATACGTCTGTCAAACATTCCCGAATTCTTTGAGACCTCTTTAAGAGAAGCCTCCAGGGTTTCTATTATCTGTTTTTCAGACAAATCGTAACACTTTTTAAAACGATTGCTCAGTTTTTTCAGCGCTTTATTTCTTTCCTGGGCGTTAGTTTGTGCAACCGCGTTACAAATCTCATTTGAAAAGGTCGAGAGGGTCATAAGCTTATCCTCTTTGGAGCGCGGCTTTTCAGCTATTACCGCCGGAGCTTCACGCATGCTTAAAACCATGTTGACAGGAAACTCCCACATCTTTGCTACTCCCATTCCAAGCTCCTCATAGGCAAGTCCCAGCACAGCATAACAGGCTCTTTTTGTGGACAATCCTTCCTTGTCTTGAAGTGCCTTGATTCTGGCGAATTCATTCGAAAAATAAAACAAAACCAGGAGTTTTCCCAGGTTGTGAAACATGGAACAAATACGTGCCTCCTCCTGATCGATACCTGCTTTATCAGCAAGTTCCTTGGCAATGGCACCGCTGAACATGGCACTGTATACGGCATCCAGCAGTTCACCTGCCTGGGACTTGTTCTTCAAGCTTTCAAACAGCAGTAGACTTGTTGCTGCATTTCTCACCTGCTCAAAGCCAAGCACTGCTATGGCCCTGGAAATTGTGCTTATTTTCTCTCCGAACTGCCCATAGTAAGCAGAATTCACCAATCTTAAGAGTTTATTTGTCACAGAGAAGTCAGCAAGTATAGCGTTAGCCAACTCGGTTACAGAGATATCTTCCTTAGAAGTCAGGTGCGAAATAGAGGAGATGCTTTCCGATAATGTCGGAAAATCTTTATCCTTTCGCATGCGATTAAGTAAAATATCCAGAGGCGATTGTTTTGTTTCAACAATTTGTGTCATAGTCACAAAAATACGCTTACAAATAATAGTATCCCTTATCGACAGGAGAAGGGATGAAAATAAGGAACAAACATACTTATGAGCAAAAAGCGTTTGAAGAAATCAGACAATGTATTACAGG